>CAZZCN010000021.1:0-29206 GCA_964652975.1 uncultured Oscillospiraceae bacterium
TTTGACGGTTATGTATTTTATCCGTTTGGTGATTTAAAGGCTGCTATTAAAGCTGGTGGCGGTGGCGGATTTAATTCAGTGCAATTTGGGTTTTATAGTGCAACAGCAGGGACGTCAATATCCGCAGATCAAATATCTCTTTATACAGGTGCGCAAGCTGACTATTTAAAAGTTATAGAGGAAATTGATCCGGGTGCTATAATCGAGCCAATTGAAACACAGACGCATCTATTAACAGGTTTTGAGGATGGAAATAAACGATTTGTAGACGATCCTGGTTGTACCGCCTCAATTGTTGAATCACCAAATAACCTTGTTGGTAATAAAAGTCTAAAGCTAGATATATTAGGTCAAAACGTAGGTATTACTGCTTCAGGTCTTAGCGCAGACATGGATGCATACGACGGTGTTGTTATTCGAATAAAATCAGCAGGTCCTAAGGATGTTACTTACTTTTTAGCTAATCTTAACGGTCAAACCATTGATGCAACAAATATTAAAATAGTTGATATGGAAGCAAATATTATAAGCACTGGAACTACCGGGACTTCATTTAATCTTAAAAGCGATTTTGACGGTTATGTATTTTATCCGTTTGGTGATTTAAAGGCTGCTATTAAAGCTGCCGGTGGCGGCGGATTTAATTCTGTACAGTTTGGATTTTATAGTGCTACAGCAGGGACATCTGTTTATATCGACCAAATAGCACTTTATAAAGGTGCTGAAGATAATTACTTAAAAGTTATAAAGGAAATTGATCCAGATGGAGGAAATATTTTAACTCCCAATAATATTTCAGTTGCTAACCCTGATCCTATTGCGCAAGTGCTGTTTGACTTTGAAAATGGTAATGATCCATTCGAAAATCAAATTACTATTTATAATCGGGCAATCCCCGAAGCTACGGCACCCGAAATTGTTTCAGGAACAAGTGGTTTGATTGGGAATAATTCTCTAAAGATTAATATGGTCAAACCTGTTGACACATATGATGGGATTAAGCTCACAACGAAAAAATATGTTAAATATCACGGATACAGTGGAATTGCTGTTAGAATCAAAACCGACTCTAGAACACTATATAATGCTTTTTCAATTATACTTTCGGGTATTGATGCAAATGGTCTTGAGTATAATGGAACGATTGGCAGTAGATGGCTTTATATCAACAAAAATGGAGTTGCAAGAAACGCTTTTGCGACAATTAACGGTTGGTATTGTCTACCGTCTGATTTTGATGGATACGCCTTTTTCTCATTTGATTCATATATATCTTCAAAAAACCCTGTTTATCGTCCTTTGCCAATTCAAAGCGAATGTGACCGTATAAAATCAGCTAAGACTTATAATGTAGGAATTATTGCACAGATTCCCTATGTAAGCGCAGATGGAAAGGACCGTTACGATAAATGGTTGCCGTATTCATATATTATCGACCAAATCGCATTTTATTCTGCTTCTGACAATAATGGTTATCAAGCTGTTATTGATAAGTTAGAACCGGAAAGTTCAATTGTTGTGAAGACAATGGAAGAGCGTTACGCAATGAAACTGTCAGTAAAACCAATAGTTTTTGAAAGCCCTTATACTGGACCTGCTCCGGATTATTTAAATACATCACCTCTTCCAACAAAGGAACCAACTAAAAGTGAAAGTGATACCAGCGACATTGCCAGTAGCAATACAAGCTCTGGTAACAGCAGCTCTGATGCTAGTAGCAATTCATCATCAAATGACAGTGAAGATAATAATTTAACCTTGGATAGTCTAAAAAATATAATTCAAAAGACCACTGGAAACACGATATTTATTAAAATATCCAAATTTATTACTCTGACACCTCAAATGCTACAAGCAGTCGCTGAGAGCGGCAAAATGTTAATTATTACACTTGTTGACAGTAATGACAAATCTCAGATTATCTGGAAGTTTGAAAAAGTTGCGAAAACCGACATAGAATTTGACTTATCACTAATCAGCAATTCGCCAAATGAGTCAGTAATTAAAACGCTTACTTCCACTGGACAGATTTTTTCGATGATACAGTCAGGTCAGCTTCCTGATAAGATTAAGATTACTGTTTTAAACCAGAAATTCCAAAATGGTGACAAGCTTGAACTTTTTAAATTTAATTCACAAACGGGCAAATTGGAACAAACAAAAATCAAGGTCGCAATGAATAGTGATGCTACGCAACTGCAGTTTGTTGTTGATAATGGAGCCGAGTATGTTATTGACAAGATAGTTAATAGTGACAAAGTCATAAATAAAGTTGAACCGGAAGAAAAGCAAACAAACTGGTTGCTTATCAGTTTAATTTCTTGTGGTGCAATCTTAATCGGTCTAGCGATTTATTTATTAGTTTTTACTCGACAAAAGAAGCGTTTATTAAATTTAAAAATAGTATCAGGGTCATTAGATTAAAGCTGGAAAGTTTACGATAGGGGAGATTACTATTCAACAGATATTTTTAGGAACCGAAGACTGGCAAAGCATTTACAGCAGAGAAGAAGGCATAGTGTTTGACAGGCAGCCAGTCAATGAATGCCATTATATGGCTACGGGTACAGGGCGGACCGGCGTGGCGGTAATTGCTATGGACCCATTGATTTTGCAGGTTAATCATGAAGGTGCAATAGATGAAATGGGTCATTATACTCCAATTGCAAGACTGCATTGGCAGATGGATGGAAACCCTGTTTCTAAAGCGAATTCCGAAAATCAGTTTAAAATGATACACGATTTAAAACATTCAACAATACGTATTGAAGCAGATAAACTAACGATTACTTTATTTGCTCATATGGAAAAAGATTTAATCAGCATCGAATGGTGTGATAATCGTACCTGCTTACAAAAGAGCACATTGTCAATTGAACTGCCTTATATTTCAAAACATAAAGTACAGGATGACACAGCTGCCTGGTGGTACGAAAATGGTTCTAATACTTCATGGCACAAAATAAATATAGCTTCAGGCATGACCGATGACAAGGACTTTGATGATCCATTAAAAGGTAGATGTTTTGGCTTAGCTGTACATGTGGAAGGAGTCACACCGGCAAATAACAACTGGGGGCTTGCTGCTTCACAATTACATCGAATTACAATATGTGCCGATGCGGGAAAGAAAAAATTTCCCTCTGTTTTATTCAAATCAATTATGGATAAGCCTGATTGCGAGGAGCTAAGGAATAGTCACGAAAAATGGTTTGACAATTTTTGGAATCATGTATGGTTTAACTGCGAAGATTCATCTATGAGTCAATTTGTCTTGGCATATGATCTATACCGCTATTTTACTGCAGTGGCATCATGTAAAAACAGTGAATTTCCGTTGCGCTTTCAAATGCCTATTTTATCAGGAACAATGATTAAAAGCGATTGGGCAACTATGCAGATACATTCAATTCAAACCATACAGGCATATTATGGTATTTTTAGAAATGGTGATTGGGATGCATTTGAGCCATTTTCAAGAGATTATAGAAATAAAATGGAGTTTTACCGGCAGTACACCCATAATTTTCAAGGCGGAAATGGTTTGTTTATTCCTTACGAAACAAATATGTGGGGAAGCAGTCACTATTATAAGGCGGAAAATGGAACATCAATTTATGCGGATGATTATCATCTGTATGCACTTTTTGATCACAAATGGTCTATGTACAGTTATGAACATGGACTGGCGATTATCTGTTTTTTGTGGGATGCGGCTCGAGCAAAAGGCAACGAAAAAGAATTTACAGAGTGGGGGGTACAAGCGTTAATCTGGTATCTTACTTTTTTTACTGAGCGATATCAAAAGCAAGATGGGAAAATTGTTTTCGATCCCGCAACTTCCGGTGAATCATGGTTTAATTGTAAAAACCCTGCAAGTTGGATAGCTCTTTTCAAAGTGAGACTACCTCAAATAATGAATCTTGCAAAAAGAATTGGAAATGACACTTTATACGATATAGCTAATCTTATATTAGTTGCATTACCGCAAATTCCAGTTGGAAATTGGGTAATAACAAGTGAAGGATTACCAAAATACATCTTCGATAATCCTGATGAATTCGTTATGTTGCCAGCTGAAGAATTTGACAGACACACTTTTATTAACACCGAGAATCCTGAACTTTACAGTGTTTGGCCTTACGGTCTTATGGGAGTGGATTTACCCGACTATGACCTTGCTTTGCGTACATATAGGCAAAGAAAATGGCAAAAATTGAACTTGGGCTGGGACCTTGACGCGATATGGGCTGCAAGATTAGGGCTTACAGATGAGGCTGTTGACCTGGCCAAATGGCAAATTACTAATACCATAAGATGCCCGGGCGGATTTTCTTTTGAAGCCGGACCGGTTCACCCTGAAAACACTTACCTGCCTTTAATGCCAAGCATGCAGGGTATGGGAAACACAGTGTGCGCTCTATACGAGATGATATGTCAAGATAGAGGAAACGAGCTTTTACTACTTCCTGCATGGCCAATAAACATAGCATTTTCTATTGCAATTTATACTGCAAGCGGCGGGCGTGTTGAGATAACCTACGAACCTGATAAACACCTGACATGCAAAACAGAGTTTCCAATTAAATTGCGTGTTGCGATTAAAGAAATTATTATAGTTAATCAAACAGTATTCCCAATATTAAGCAAAAGTGCTGTTTAGATTTAGGTAAAGGTGTTGTTGTTATTTATAGAAAAAAACGCCGAATTTCTCATAAATAAAGAACTTAATAGAAAAATATTGGAAAACAGATTACACAACAATATACAAAATGCAGTTAACTCTATGAAAATTCATAAAGGGAGAGAGAAATGAAAATATTATTTCAGGGCGATAGCATAACTGATGGTGGTAGATTAGAGGATAAAGAAAACAATATCGGTTATGGTTACGTCAAATACACAACAGAACTTATAAAAGAAAGATTTCAGAACATTGATTTTGACTTTATAAATCTTGGTATAAATGGCAACCGAGTTGAGAGCCTGCTTCAAAGGCTTGAAACTGATTTTATTAGCATAAACCCGGATATTATATCTATTATGATTGGTGTCAATGATACACTACACCACACTGCTACTAAAATTTATATGAAAAATCAAGAATTTGAAGATATTTATCGCAATCTTCTAACCCAGTTAAAAGCAAGAACTAATTCGAAAATTATAGTCCTGGAACCTTTTTTGCTATGCTCTCCTGCCAATCAAGAATACTATGAGGATTTGTTCCCGAAGATTCTAGTTGTACGCGCTCTTGCAAGAGAATTTGCAGATGCGTATATTCCTCTTGACGGTATTTTTGCAGCTGCAACAGTAGATCACGAAGCAAGCTTTTGGTCAGCTGACGGAATTCACCCTACAGAAGAGGGAGCAAAATTAATTGCAAGTCAATATTTAAATGCAATTGCAAAATTAATCGAGGTATAACACGCTTTAAAAGCAATGATTAAGGAAGTTGCTGAGAGGGAGAAGGTATGAGTATTCAAAATTACAGTAAAATCGATCTGGAGATTATGACCAGGTTTATGGAAATGAAAAATTCAAATCCGGACTCCTTTATAAAACGTCTTAACCTGTCATGGAGCAACTGGGGATTCGGCATGGAAACGCTTGAGGAATCGGCAAAAAGACTGAAGATGGCCGGCATAGGATTTATCGAACTCCATGGCAATCACTATGGGAAAGACCTTGGGTACAAGCCAAATGAAGTATTGGAGATACTGGGTAGATATGGCATCAAGGTCAGTGGAATCTGCGGAATGTTTTCTACTGATAACGATTTATCATCAAACAAAGGAATTCAAAGGCAGGCAGCTATTGATTATATACGGCGTGAGATTGATTTTGCCGCTGCAGTCGACGCTGATTATATGCTTGTAGTTCCTGCAGCGGTAGGAAGATCTGCAAAATACGATGACAGCGAACTTATACGCAGTGTGGAATCACTTAAAATCGTTGCTGATGAATTTGCAAAAAACGGAATAAAAGCAGCAATAGAACCGATACGAAGTGCTGAAACCTCACTCATCCACACAATAAAAGAAGCCAAGGTTTACATTAATCTGATAGAAAACAAAGGCGTTTCTCACATAAACGGAGATGTATACCATATGCAGGTAGAGGAGAGCCATATCGGCGCAGCAATATTGGATGCCGGTGACATGCTGACCAATCTTCATATGGCCGACAGCAACCGATGTGCACTGGGCGAGGGGTCGCTTGACCTCGATACAATAATTATGGCACTATATCTCATAGGATATAACACCGAGGGCAGATATGTTACTCCTGAACCACTAGGTCCAGGCGGGGATCCTTACCCTGCCATGCATGCAAAACCAGACAAAGATGCGCTTGACCACCTTGTAATGCAAACATCAGTTTACTTCAGAGAGCGCGAACAAGCAATGATGGACCTTTGAAAAATTATAATACCAAAAATTAGCATGGAGTTCAGAAAAAAACATCTTAAATGCTCTCCGAAATATTGATCTCATTTTTAACTATAAAGCTGCCATTGTCCGGCAAAATTCTGTTCACCAGGTAATAGAAGGCGATCTTAACCGATTCGTACCCCTGAACAAAAGGCTGCTGGCATATGGTGGCTTTTACTATGCCGCTGTCCATCATCTCCTTCGTCTGGGGGATTATATCAAAAGAGACGACTGCCATTTCACTCGCCATTTCGCTCGCTATTTTGCTTGCCATTTCACTTGCCATTTCGCTTGCCATTTCACTCGCCATTTCGCTTGCCATTTCACTCGCCATTTCGCTCGCCATTTCGCTCGCCATTTTGCTCGCTATTTCGCTTGCCATTTCGTTAGCTGACTTTGAATCTCTGATAGCCTTGTAAACACCGTAGGAACCTGCTGCGACGATGAATACAGAATTTATATCGGGGTGTTCATCAAGTAATTTGCGCGTTGTCTTATAGGCGATTTCATCATCATCATTAGTCTCTGCGATTCCGACAATTTCGAATTTGCTGTATTTCTGCTGCATGATGTTTTTGAATCCTTCGATTCGCATATTATGACCGAGAACGTTTCTGGATCCTGTAAGAATTGCGATTTTTGCATCGCCTTTTACCAGCAGACCCATAAGACCGCAGGCTATCTGACCGCCTTTATAATAGTCGCTGCCGACATAACACTGCCTGTTGCTGTTCTCAACGTCATTGTTTACATTGATGACGCAAATTCCATTTTCAACAAGCCTGTTAATCTCATTTACAATCAAGTCGTCGTTGGTAGGCGCCAGAATCAAGGCGTTTATGCGTGATTCGAGTGATTTGATCTCCTTGTATAGCAAGTCGCTGTCATAACCTTTAATTGTCTTGACCAGTATCCTTACACCATAATCAGACAATTCCGATTGTGCCTGCATCATCCCGGCAATTACATCATCGAAAAAGATATTGCCCACAGCAGGAAGTATCACGCCGATGACAAAGGCCTTTTTCCTTGCGGCCAAGGCTTTTCCGGCCAGATTCGGCTTGTAACCCAGCTGCTTGGCACTTTTCAGAATCAAAGCCGCCTTCTCGGGACTTACGCGTCCACGGCTGTTCAAAACCCTGTCCACCGTACCACGGGAAACGCCACAGATCTCTGCTATTTGCTTGATTGTTACCGACATGACAATCCTCCGTTTTTAAAACATATAAATACCTGACTGTTTGATTATAAACGAATAGGCAATGAGTGACAAGGGTCGGGTGGTAAACATCATACTGGCTCTTGATACAATACTGTGATAAAATGACAACAATATATTTAGTAAAGTTTATGGGGTATCGACGGATGTTTTTTAAAAGAACAAAATCAAATCAGATAAAAAATAAGAAAACAAAAAACATACCGTCAAAGTCAAAAAAGAAACCATCAACAAATCCGTCAAAACTCAAGAAATTTTGTAAATCACTGCTTGTATTTTTCAAAAAACTGATAATCTTTGGATTCATAACCGGGATTTGTGCCATTATTTGCGCTGTTTCTATAAACCTGCGTGTAATACAGGTTTCAAACGAAAATATTATTTCTGTCGAAAAGGCATCTTCCATCAAGGCGGATTGCATTCTTGTCCTCGGAGCCGGAGTTCTCGGAAATTCCAGACCAAGCAACATGCTCGAAGACAGGCTGCTGAAGAGTATTGTCTTATATAAGGCGGGCATTTCAAACCGACTGCTGATGAGCGGTGACCATGGACGGGACAATTACAATGAAGTCAAGGTGATGAAAAACTTCGCAATAGCGGCGGGAGTTCCATCAGAGAATATTTTTATGGATCATGCGGGATTTTCCACCTATGAGAGCATGTACAGGGCAAAAAGCATTTTCAAGGCGAAAAAAGTAATTATCGTAACGCAACGGTATCATTTATATAGAGCGGTTTATATAGCACGAAAGCTAGGTATGGAGGCATACGGTGTCGCATCAGATCAAAGAACTTACGCAGGACAGTCATACAGGGATGTGAGAGAAGTACTGGCCAGAATAAAGGACTTTTTGAATTGCATAATCACACCTGAACCGAAATATCTAGGTGAGGAGATTCCAATTACCGGTGACGGAGATGTCACCAATATCGAAAAAAATAAACAATAAATAGCACAAAAAGTCCAAGAAAAATTGTCAAAAAAATGTAGACAAAAAATTAACAAAATTAATGATAATAATTCGAAGTAATGATATAATTTACAAATGCAAAACAAATTACAATTTATCTGTAATATTAAGCTTATTATTATACAAAAATTAAAGAAATAAACCGTGTAGTCATTTTGGAATATTACAGAAAGATAAAAGCCCATTTATGAAGTCACTTTGGAGGATTTGCTAATGAAGAGAACAGATTATTTGAGATGGGACGAGTATTTCATGGGGCTTGCAATGCTTTCAGCACAGCGTAGCAAGGACAGCTCCACCCAGGTGGGGTCTTGCATAGTTGGAACGAATAACAAAATCCTGTCAGTCGGATACAATGGAATGCCTTGCGGGTGCGACGATGACGAAATGCCATGGGGCAGGGACGGTGATCCGCTTGATACCAAGTACCTTTATGTCTGTCACTCCGAACTGAATGCAATATTGAATTATGAGGGTCCCGGAGTAAGAGGAGCTAGAATATATACCACGCTTTTTCCATGCAATGAGTGTGCAAAGTCCATAATACAAAGCGGAATCAAAGAAGTAATCTACCTCTCGGACAAGTACGCGGAAACCGACTCGATAATAGCATCGAAGAGGATGTTTGACATGGCTGGTGTGGAGTACAGACAATATTCGATAAGTGGCAAAGAGATAATATTGAGTTTGTAATTGTATTTATTATATGTATTAATTCGTTATGGCACTGATAATAGAACAACAGGGATAAGCAGCAGATATATAACAAGTGATATATGCCAATTAAGATATAGAAGTAGTATCAGTCACTATATTAACAAAAGCAAGTAATTTTATAAAATGACCCTGAAAGAAGACATCAAAAGCACCAGGTATTAAAACCAATACTAAACCCCGGAGGGCCAATATGCAGAAATTATGCGAGGTCATATCGAAAACAATATTGTTCAAAGGGCTTGAACACGATGTATTTTCCCAATATTGCAGCAAAACCTCTATTCGTGTTGCATGGAAAGGCGAAATTATCGAGAATGAAGGAGACGATTGCAACGGCATCGGTGTTCTGCTACAAGGCAAGCTTGCACTTCAGAAGTACGCCTCCACCGGAGAATTCTCAACTATTTCGTTGATTGAAGAGGGCGAGATGTACGGTGAGGATCTTCTTTTTGGAACAACCAACCAGTTTCCAATGACAATAGAAGCCGTTACTAATTCAAAGATTCTATATATACCCAAGTCTGTATTGATTCCATTAATGCAGAACAACCATTTTCTAAACCAGAATTTTATCAAAATACTCTCTGACAAGGTCAGAAGCCAGAACGAGAGAATATCACTGCTGTCACAGAAGACACTCAGGCAGAAAATCGCATTTTATCTGCTTGAATTATATAAGAAAACACTTAAAGAAAAGAGTCAAATCCAGCTAGCAGGCATCCATATCAAAAGTGTTAACACAACTGGCAGCAACAACAAGAAAGCCATTAGCAACCCTCCGGAGGATCTGGTTATAGAACTGCCGGTATCCAAAGAAGTCATAGCAAAGCTGCTTGCGATGCCAAGGCCTTCATTTTCCCGCGAACTGATCAACATGGAGAAGGATGGTTTTATAAAGGTTGACGGAAGAAATATAAGAATCATGAATCTTCAGGAACTGGAGTCAGGAGCACTTGAAGGAGACGGTGATTAGTCGGATTGATACAATATACGGACATGCTGTTTTGTAACACGTCAAAACGAATTAACTTTTAAGATATAAAAATTGTAACATTGGATTAGATTTGTGAGGAATTGATGGAAGAACTTAAGACGAAAATCAGGCAGGAGGGTATAGTTATCGGGAACGATGTCCTGAAAGTGGACTCGTTTTTGAACCATCAAATCGACCCCAAGCTGATGAAAGCAATTGGCAGGGAATTTGCTAAACGTTTTGAAGGATGCCTTATCACCAAGATTTTAACGGTTGAATCATCCGGAATCGCACCTGCAATGTCAGTAGCGCATGAACTTTCCGTACCTGTCGTTTACGCCAAGAAGACCTCGTCGAGAATAACAGACGCTGATGTCTACGAATCAAATGTTTTTTCATTTACCAAGAATAAGAAATATAAAATACGTGTGAGCCGTAAATTCATTACCAAGGATGATTGTGTGCTTATAATAGATGATTTTCTAGCAAACGGTCAGGCAATACTTGGATTGTACGAGATTATCACAAAGTCAGGAGCGTCCTTCGCCGGAGCAGGTATTGTAATCGAGAAGGGTTTTCAAGGTGGCGGCGATATGCTGCGTAAGATGGGTATCAGGGTTGAATCCCTTGCCATAGTAGAGAACATGTCAGAGACCAAAATTTTATTCAAATGAAAGCAGGAGGAAGAAAGAGATGAAATTGAACAAAGTATTGACCGTAGTCCTATGCCTTGCAATGTTGGTAGGCATACTAGCAGGATGTGAAGTCGCAGCACCGACAACATCTTCATCAGACGAGTCGAAAGCAGCATCCTCAGCAGCTGCAGCCACGAAACTCAAAGTAGGGGTTATCTACATTTCACCCAAAGATGACGGTGGCTGGTCACAGGCTCATGCTAATGGCTTCAAAGAAGCTATCAGTATTATAGGCAGTGACAAGGTTGAGATCAGCGAACTGGAAAACATCAGTGACCTTGATGCAGCAAAAACAGAAACAGCTATCAGACAATTGATTGATGGTGGATGCAAAATCATATTTACAACAAGTTTCGGTTATATGGAGACCACAAAGCGTCTGGCTACAGAATTCCCGAATGTTAAATTCGAACATTGTTCAGGTACAGAAAGCAATGCTACAAATTTCGACAATTATTTCGGACAAATAGAACAACCAAGATATCTTACAGGAATAATGGCCGGATATGCAACTAAGTCCAACAAAATCGGATATGTTGCAGCACATCCTTTTCCTGAAGTAATACGCGGCATAAACGCTTTCACCATGGGCGTACGTTCAGTCAACCCAAAAGCCCAGGTCTATGTCGAGTGGACAAGAAGCTGGTTTGACCCCACCAAAGAAAAAGAAAACGCAATTGCACTTCTTAACAAAGGGTGCGACGTTATGGCACAACACCAGGATTCAACTGCCGCTCTTGCTGCAGCAGAAGAAAAGGGAGTTTTCGCTATAGGATATGACAATCCTATGGGACAATTTGCACCTAAGGGATACCTTTCTGCACCAATATTCAAGTGGGGAGCATATTACGAAAAGAAAATTACAGCTATGCTCGACAACACATGGAAAGTAGAAAAATCATGGGGCGGCATGAAAGAAGGCATAGTTGATATAGACACCATGTCAGCCAATGTATCAGCCACAGCAAAAGCAAAAGTTGAAGAAATGAAGACAAAATTACTTGCAGAAGGCAATAACTTCATATTCAAGGGACCTATCAAGGATAACAAAGGAGCCATCGCTGTTGCAGAAGGCAAAACCCTTACAAGAGAAGAACAGTATTCAATGATGTGGCTTGCAGAAGGCGTAGTTGGAGAAGCAAAGTAACAATTGCTTCAGATTATGAGATGCCATATCTAGATTATATTTATCAAAATCAACAGGATTTTTACTGTGTATTTTGATAACCAGACATAGATACCTTTAAAACAATTGTTTGTAATAATACCATGCAGCGCTTGCCTATAGAAAGCGCTGCATGTGTATTTTACTGTTACAGGCATTAAACGGGGATAAAACAAAAATGATAGAGCAAACAACATCCGAAAACGCAGATAATCCCTTTTGCAATGGACCTGCGATTGAAATGATCGACATATCCAAAAATTTCGGAAGCGTCAAAGCTAATGACGGTGTCAGTTTTTGCGTACACAAGGGTGAGATTCATGCTCTGCTTGGCGAAAACGGATCCGGTAAAAGTACATTGATGAACATTTTGTCCGGAATATATTTTCCTGACAATGGAATAATAAAGCTGAACGGCAAGAACGTGCTGTTCAAGTCACCCAAGGATTCAATCAAACACGGTATCGGCATGGTTCACCAGCATTTCAAGCTTGTCGAAAACATGACAGCCGGCGAGAACTGTATTCTGGGACATAAGGGGATTTTCACGCAAAACAGTGCAGCAGTTAAGAACCTGCACGATTTTGCATTGAATTATGATATAAATATCGACCCGGACAAAGTAATTCGTAAAATGTCAGTAGGCGAAAAGCAGACTGTAGAGATATTAAAAGTCCTGTACCGCGGGGCGAACATACTTGTGTTGGACGAGCCCACGGCGGTTTTAACACCGCAGGAGACAGAAAAGCTGTTTGTTATTTTAAGAAAAATGCGTAATCAGGGATGTTCCATCATATTCATAAGCCATAAGATGAACGAAGTGCTTGATCTTTGCGACAGGGTAACCGTTTTACTAAAAGGCAAAACAGTTGGCACCAGAGAGATCGCAAAAACCAATCAAAACGAACTTGTTGAGATGATGGTCGGCAAAAGCATTGACCTGATGATTCACAGACCAAGAGTAATTAGCGATGGTGTCTGTCTTGAAGTCAAGGACTTGACAGTTCAAGACCAGACTGGATTTGCAAAGCTTGCCAATGTGTCCTTTTCACTCAGTCACGGAGAGATTCTGGGTGTGGCAGGTCTTGCCGGTAGCGGACAGAAGGAATTGTGTGAAGCAATTGCAGGTCTTGCTAGAAATGTTTCCGGACAGATACTTTTTCACAAAAATTCAATTATAGGAAAAGCCCCAAGAGAAATAATAAAGATGGGAATATCAATGAGTTTTATTCCCGAAGATCGTTTGGGAATGGGTCTAGTGGCTTCGATGAGCATAACTGATAACATCATGCTTAAGGATTATGCATTCCATCCGGGGATTTTTCTCAACAAAAAATCCGCGCGCGAAAAGGCTAAAGAGATTATACGTCGACTCGAAATAAGCACTCCCGGAATATTTCATGCTGTGCGAAAGCTATCGGGAGGTAATATCCAGAAGGTTATTCTCGGAAGAGAGATCAATTTGAATCCAAAGCTCCTTATAACAGCATACGCAGTAAGAGGTCTTGACATCAATTCATCATACACGATATACAATCTCTTGAATGAACAGAAGGTCAAGGGGGTCGCAGTTCTTTATATAGGCGAGGATCTGGACGTTTTGCTGGAACTGTGCGACAGGATTCTTGTATTGAGCGGAGGAGTGGTCAGCGGTATTTTAGATGCCAGAACGGCAACAAAGGAGCAAATCGGTCTGATGATGTCAGGGGAATCGGGTGCTGGGGTTGATGTGGAGGTGAAGAATTGATCAGAATAGCAAAAAAAGATGATGCCAACACACTCGTCTCCATGATTATAAGGACAGTAGCGATTTTGATAGCGCTTGTAGCATCAGGACTGATGATTGCTGCGATGGGGTTTGATCCTGCCAAGACTTTCGAGGCAATGGTAAGCGGTTCTTTTGGCAGCGCATACGGAATAAAGAACAGTATCAATATTGCCATTCCTTATCTAGTGACTGCACTGGGAATTTCAATCGCGTTTCGGATGAAATTCTGGAACATTGGTGCTGAGGGTCAGATAGTAATGGGCGCACTTTTTTCAACATATATTGCGAGAATAATGTCTCCTGATACAAACGGAGTTATTCTCATCGTAATGATGGGGTTTGCAGGGATTATCGGCGGTGCATTCTGGGCCTTGATACCGGCATTGTTCAAGGCGTTTTCCAATACAAACGAGACTCTGTTTACACTCATGATGAACTATATAGCAATTAAAATCACACTATATATGAGAGCTGTGCTGTGGAAGGATCCCAATGCCTACGGCTTTCCTAAGATAGCAGACATTCCATTGCAGGCTCAGCTTCCGAAAGTCTTTGGCATACATGTTGGCTGGATTGTTGCTCTTGTACTGGCCGCACTGGTGTATATTTTCATGAAATATACCAAGAAAGGATATGAGATTCAAGTGGTCGGGGAAAGTGAGAAAACGGCACATTATGCAGGAATGAACGTACGCAAAGTTCTAATAGCAGGTGTTTTGATGTCGGGCGCGTTGGCTGGACTTTCCGGAATGATAAAACTGAATGGTATGTCATATGCATTATCAGAATCAATAGGTGGAGGAGACGGTTTTACCGCCATTATAATAGCATGGCTGTCCGGCCTTTCGGCTCCGGTCATGGTAGTTGTTTCTTTTCTTTTTGCTGCAATGAAGCAAGGTGCAATGTCAATAGAGGCCAAAATGTCAATTCCTTCGTCTGTAGCTGAAATTATCCAGGGAACGATTCTGTTCTGCGCACTGGGAAGTGAATTTTTCATAAGATATAAAATTATTTTTGACTCGAAGCGAAAACACATGCCCAAGGTTCTAACACCGCCTGCCAAACTCGAAGACCACGAGGTGACGAATAATGGATAATCTTGCATATATCACATTTGCATTATTTATAGCATCTGCGATACGAGTCAGCATACCGCTTATGATGGGATGTCTCGGGGAGTCGTTGACCGAAAGGGCGGGCAATTTGAACCTTGGTGTTGAAGGAATGATGCTTATGGGAGGATCGGCTGGCTTTGTAGTTGCCGCTATGACTAACTCCATAATTTTGACTTTGCTCGCTGCAATGGTTGCCGCTGGATTTGGAGCATCCATCTACGGATTGCTCACAATTACCTTCAGAACGAATCAAGTGGTTACAGGATTGGCACTTACAATATTTGGGGCGGGATTTGCCAATACACTAGGAAAGTCTGTTGCCGGAATCAAAACTCCTGAGAAAATAATGAAATTCTTCACAATGAAACCTCTCAATTTTGACACAAGTTCCATTGAAAACACTAAAGTTATAGGACCTGTTATTAAATTTTTCAGTATCGCTTTTTTGCAGCATAATATTTTTATATACGGGACAATTGTTATTGCGGTTGTGGTAAGCATTTTTCTTTACAAGACAAGATTCGGACTCAACTTAAGAACCGTCGGCGAAAACCCATATGCAGCTGATGCAGCAGGCATCAGAGTGGTTATGACAAAGTACGTCTACGTAATTTTAGGCGGTGCATTATGTGGGCTTGCCGGTCTTTACCTGCCCCTTGTTCATGTCGGGTCGTGGGTGGAGAATATAACAGCAGGCAGTGGATGGATAGTAGTCGCCCTTGTTATATTTGTTAGATGGGACCCGGTAAAGGCAATATTCGGCTCCATGATTTTCGGTGCCCTCGAAGTATTGAAATTCTATCTTGACGCAGTCCCTGTTCTTAAGAATTCCTTTGTATTCAACCCATATATGCTTGAGATGTATCCATACATCATGACAATTCTTGTTTTGATAATTACCTATGCCAGGACAAAGGGTAGCTGGATCGGTCCCGCATCCCTGGGCACGGCATATTTCAGGGAAGAGAGATAGCCGGTAAAATTTCCACAAAATTCATTTATATTTTGCATTTACCCGTTTAAAAATGTAAAATTAGTGTATAATAAATTTTAAGCAATTTATTGAGTAATTTGTTTAGTTTTTTCAAGTAGGAGTAGAGCCAGATGACTGAAAGTATATTAAATGACGGTTGGCAGTTTTTCGTAGAATTATTCAACAATTTGAGGACGGGTGTTCTGTTTTTTGGAGGACCGTTCGATATAGTTTTAGCGATTTTGGATATTTTCATAACAACATTGGTAATATACTTCATACTGAAGCTTATACGTGACTCCAGGGCGTGGCAACTGCTTAAGGGTATAGTTCTGATTGTCATATTCTCACAGGTTTTTACCTTGCTGGGCCTTCAGACCATAGGATATATTCTGACTAACACGCTGTCGATATTGGCTATCGCGTTTGTTGTTCTTTTTCAGCCTGAGCTAAGAAGGGCACTGGAAACAGTCGGAAGAAGTTCTTTTACAATACTTTCAGGAGTTGTAAGCCAGGATGACCAACTAGGTAAGAATGTAATATATTCCATGATTGATTCAATTGTCATAGCCGCAGAGAAGCTGACTGCTTCCAGAACCGGTGCGCTTATTATAATTGAGCGGGAGACCAAGCTCGGAGAACTTACCGAACAGGACAATGCGGTAATTATGGACTCAGCGGTGTCTTCAACATTACTGTTGCAGATATTTTATAAAGGCTCGCCGCTTCATGATGGGGCTGTTCTTATCAGAAATGGTCGTATCAACGCAGCCCGTTGTCATGTTCCTTTATCCGACAATTATCATCTGCGCAAGGATTACGGTACCAGACACCGTGCTGCCATCGGAGTTAGTGAAATGGGGGATGCCATAGCAGTTGTGGTTTCCGAGGAGACCGGAGTTATATCAGTAGCTGTTAATGGAAGACTGTATCCTCTTGATAATCCAGATGCACTGCGAGCCATATTGCATAAGCAGCTTGATGTTGATCTGGCAGGCGGAGTTATATCCCACCTTATTAAAAACACGAAAAGCAGAATGAAGGACAATGCGACATTCGCAAAGTCAATTAAAAAGAGAAGAAAAATCGATCTTATGATGTTGCTCGCCTCTTTGCTTATTGCGGCATTCGCTTGGGTATACATTCAGATTACCATCAATCCGGTCGTCAAAAAGTCGTTTTATGTTCCGGTTTCTGTCGAAGGAATAGAAGAACTCAAGAAAAACGAGATAACACTCCAGGTGCCTATAACTACTATAAATATTGACCTTATTGGCAGATCCAAAAATATCAACGATTTGAACACAAGTGATATCAGTGCAATAATTGATGTTTCCGAAGTCACATCCGCTACTGCCATGAATATGCCTGTTACTACGCGTATCAAGAAGCTGTCATATTTTAAGACTACCAATATTTCACCTTCTTCAATTGTTATTGTGTTTACATCAACCAAGCCGAAAGTCGAGCCCACGCCAACACCGACGATAACAATACCACCGACGCCGACGTTGTCACCAGCAGCCAGCCCCACTAAATAAAGGGACGTGTTAAAACTCCGCAATACTGCGTTGGATCGAAATTCAAATTTCAGTTACATATCATTTATATGCGTCCTCATTTGAATTTCACTCCGCCTGGTCTTGCGAAATTTTTCCAACGTCCCTTCTGATAAATAATGACTAAGAATTACTTTAATTACAATAATATGATCAAGGAGATACTATGACAAAATTATTTGGAACCGATGGAGTTAGAGGCATTGCCAATAAGGAACTGACAGGGGAGATGGCATTTTTACTGGGCAAGTATGGTTCGGTTGTCCTGGCTGGTGAGACAGCACACAAGCCCAAGATATTGGTCGGATCTGACACAAGAATATCATGCGCCATGCTTGAAAGTGCCCTCGTTGCAGGTATCTGCAGTGCAGGAGCCGATGCATGCGTCTGCGGAGTCATTCCTACACCTGGAATTGCCAAACTCGTTCAAGACTATAACTGCGACGCAGGCGTCGTGATATCAGCGTCACATAATTCATATGAATTCAATGGAATCAAATTTTTTAGCGGCAATGGATTCAAACTTCCTGACCGAATCGAAAACATGATTGAAGATTTAATCGAAAACGTTAATAATGACGACAGGAAATGGCCTACGGGCAAGGATGTCGGACACAGATATATTTATGAGAATGCATCTAAAGATTATGTAGATTCACTTAAGAAAGCGATTCCGGTGGATCTATCTGGCATCAAAATCGCACTAGACTGCGCGAATGGCGCCACGGCTCATATCGCCGCTTCACTATTCGAGGATTTAAACGCACAGGTTGTGTTAATCGGTGCAGATCCCGACGGACTTAACATCAACAAGGGCTGTGGCTCCACACACATACAGAAATTATCCGAAACGGTTGTCAATGAGAAATGTGATCTGGGAATTGCCTTTGACGGAGACGGTGACAGAATGCTTGCAGTGGATTCAAACGGCAATTTTATAGACGGTGACATAATCATGGCGATTATCGCACTGCACATGAAAAAGAACAACCAGCTTAAGGACGACACTCTTGTGGTAACCGTCATGAGCAATCTCGGACTTGATATTTTTGCCGCGGCAAATGGTATTAAACTTGCCAAGACCAAGGTCGGAGACCGCTACGTCATAGAAGAGATGATTGACAAGGGATATATTATCGGCGGTGAACAGTCAGGGCATATAATTTTGCTCGAAAATTCCACTACCGGAGACGGGCTGTTAAGCGCACTTAAACTATTAGAAGTCATATGTACAACCAAGAAATCTCTTGACGAACTTAGCAAGGTCATGCACGTCCTGCCTCAGGTACTTAAAGGCATAAAGGTGAGAAATGAACATAAGACTGCTGCACTGGAAGACATTGAAGTCAAAGCGACATGCGATCGAATCGAAAAGACCCTTGGTGACAAAGGCCGCATACTTGTAAGGGCATCCGGTACCGAACCGCTTATCAGAGTTATGCTTGAAGGCGAAGATATCGCGCAAATTACGAGCATGTGCGATGAAGTGATTGAGATAATAAGAGTGAAGTACGCAATATAGCAATTGTTTTTGAAAAAACAAATAAAATCCAATTCTGTCAAGCATTTTTGAAAAAACACAAAAATTCAAATTCTTGACATTGCATATATCTTGTGGTATTATTCCACGGTGACCGCATGAAAAAGGTTCTAAAAGCTTCAATAGAAGCTACCTTATGCAGCGAGACTGTTAAACAGGAGGGAAACGAAATGTACGCAATAATTTCTACAGGCGGCAAGCAATATAAAGTTTCAGTCGGAGACGAAATCTTCATCGAGAAGCTTGAAGGCGAAGCCGGAGATTCAATCAAATTCGATGTTGTACTAGCCATTTGTGATGATAACGGTATTCAGACCGGAGCTCCAACAGTTGAAGGCGTCAGTGTTGACGGCGAGATTGTAAAGCAAGGCAAACAGAAGAAGCTCATCATATTCAAGTACAAAGCCAAGAAAGGCTACAGAAGGAAAAAGGGACACAGACAGCCATACACAAGAGTCCGTATCAACAAGATCGTAGTCTGATAGCTAAAGCCTCATGTGGTATTTGAAAATCAAACTTTTCAAACAAACGACAAGGTAATGTTAACAGATAAGAGGTGGTCATCAAAATGATAAAGGTTACTTTATTTAAACAACCAGATGACTTCATCCAGAAGTTTACAGTATCCGGACATTCCGGATATGCACCTCAAGGGTCGGATATAATATGTGCAGCAGTGTCAGCCCTTGCTCAGACAACAATCGGAGCACTTGAAGATTTGACAAGACTGGTTATAAAGTATCAGATATCAGACGAGGACGCTTATCTCGAATGCACAATGCAGTCGTCTCAAGGATCAGATAACGAAGACTTGAAGATTGCATCGACAATAACCAGGACATTCGAAATAGGTTGTAAACTGATAATGGACAGTTACGGCAAGAAATACATTAAAATTATTAATTCATCATTTATTTAAGTGAAGGAGGTGGCGGTATGATTAGAATAAATTTACAGCTTTTTGCACATAAAAAGGGAGTCGGCAGTACTAGAAACGGCCGTGATTCCGAGTCAAAGAGACTGGGCGCCAAAAAGGGAGACGGACAATCAGTCCTCGCAGGTAACATTCTTGTGAGACAACGCGGAACCAAGATGCATCCCGGAATAAACGTCGGGAAAGGCTCTGACGATACATTGTTTTCATTGATAGAGGGCGTTGTAAAGTATGAGAGACGCGGCAAGGATAAGAAGCAGGTTAGTGTGTATCCAATTGCCCAATAATAGGTTTGTGCAATAGTAAATGGGGCCTGACTTAAAAAGTCCGGCTCTTTTTTTTCTTAAAGCGTTTTGAAACAGAGGATATAATATACAATCCATCAAAACGCATTCGGCAAACTTTTTTCTGTACTTTTAAATTACATAACATAAATAAGTTTGCTGTATTTACTGAAAGCGGGGGTTAAATTTGTTTATTGACAGTGCTACAATTACTGTAAAAGCAGGAGACGGCGGCCATGGGATGGTTTCCTTTCATACTGAGAAATACGTTCCTAATGGCGGTCCTGACGGCGGAGATGGTGGACGAGGCGGAGATGTCATATTTTTTGCCGATGAAGGAATTCAGACTTTACGGGATTTCAAGTATAAAAGAAAATATAACGCCCAGGACGGCGAAAAGGGCAAGCGCAGAAGATGCAACGGCTCGGCCGGTAAGACTCTGGAAATTGCGTTTCCAGTAGGTACCGTTGTGAAGGATGCAGAGAGCGGACAGATTCTGGCAGATCTTTCTAAGAACGGCCAGAGATTTGTTGCAGCCAAAGGCGGCCACGGAGGAAAGGGAAATATTCATTTTGTCAACTCTGTCCGTCAGGCACCACAATTTGCTCGTGCAGGCCAACCGGGTGAAGAGATTGTATTGGATATCGAACTGAAAACCCTTGCCGATGTTGGTCTCCTGGGATTTCCTAATGTAGGTAAATCCACCCTTTTATCAGTAATATCGTCCGCTAGACCTAAAATAGCGGATTATCATTTTACTACATTGCAGCCCAACCTTGGTGTTGTTGATTTCAGAGACAAGCAATTCGTAGTTGCTGACATACCAGGATTGATTGAAGGTGCAGGCCTTGGAGTCGGACTTGGACATGATTTTCTAAAGCATATCGAACGAACTCGAATGTTCATACACGTTATCGACGTTTCAGGAAGCGAAGGAAGGGATCCCGTAGAGGATTTTTACAGCATCCAAAATGAACTAAAGGTATTTCAAGAGAAACTTGCTGACAGGCCACAGATAATAGCTGCTAATAAGACAGACCTCGCTTCTCCGGAGCAGATAGAGAAATTCATGACTGAAATGAAGAAGAACAATCTGCAGGTTTTCCCTATTTGCGCTCCTATACATGAAGGCGTTGATGAGCTTTTAAGTGCGGTTGCTTCTTTACTTGACACTTTGCCACCAACTGTTTTATATGAGGGGCCTACCGACAGAGTAACTTACAAGATGGAAGATGAAGAACTTTTCAGAGTTGAAGTCACGGATGGTGTATTTCATGTTATTGGCAAGTGGACGGACAACCTTGTTGATTCGACAAATTTTGACGATACAGAGTCACTGCAGTATTTTCAGCGTGTTTTGCGGAAGAAGGGAATTATTGCAGCATTGGAAGACAAAGGGATAGAGGATGATGACCTGGTTGTTATGCATACCCTCGAATTCGAATACATTAAGTAATAGATTGTGTTAAAATTCCGCTATACGGCGTCGATGCGAGGTTCAAATATCAGTCATATATGAGATGTAAAGAAAAATCTGTTTCTATCAGATTTTTCAATAGCTAAAACAAAGTTTTAGCGTTGCTCCTCTCATTTGAAACTCACATCTCCTGGTCTAGCAAAATTTTTCCAACAACCTATGTCAGAAAACAAAACCATAAGAAAACAAGAATATTTTTGGATTCAAATTATTAAAATTCCACGATAATTGCTATATATGATTTTTAATGTAAAGAAAAATGAGCAATATTAAAGTAAAGGAAATGATTGAGATGACCAGTAAACAAAGAGCTTTTTTAAGAGGATTGGCAAATCCGCTGGACAGTACTTTCCAGATTGGCAAGGGCGGTTTGAACGAGAACATGATTCGCCAGTATGACGAGTATCTTACCGCGAGGGAGATAGTAAAGACAAATATTTTGAAAAGCTGCGAGGATTCGCCAAGGGATCTGGCACACAAAATTGCCGAGAGCCTGGATGCCTATGTGGTAATGGTTGTAGGCAGAAGGTTTGTACTGTACAGAAGATCCGAAAAACTTGCAACTGAAGGCAGGTCAATAATACTGCCTTGGTAAAGTTTGAAAAATACGATTTTTCAAACTTTAAATGCGAGAAAGAAAAGGTCATAATTATATGAAAAATTTGTAAAAAAAATTTTTATAGTTACAAAAGCCTGCTTTCTATGATATAATTTTAGCTACTAATCGAAGTTAAGGAGGAAGTATCAATGGACAAGTATGTATGCCTTTTATGCGGATATGTTTATGATCCTGCAGATGGAGACTCAGATGCCGGTATAGCACCGGGAACATCTTTCGAGGATCTGCCGGAGGACTGGACTTGCCCTCTTTGTGGAGCAATGAAAGACCAGTTCGAGAAAGAGTAGATTTAGAATATCAATGAATGATCTGCAAAGCGGCTTCCTTAACAGGTGCCGCTTTGTTAGGAAATGGGAGATGAATATGATAGATAAAATTAACGATAATATATTTGTGACAAGTGTTAAAGACCCGGAACGCAGAATATTTGACTGTCTGGTCTATATGCCGGAAGGAACAACATACAATTCATACCTGGTAAAGGGTGGCAAATACACCGCTTTAATAGATTGTGCCGACCCGGACAAGGAAGAAGAGTTTTTTAATAATCTGAAGGAAGCCAATCCCTCGAAAATAGATTATATTGTTCTACTGCATTCAGAACAGGACCACAGCGGAATCGTATATTCTGTTTTAGAAATGTATCCTGAAGCTAAAGTTGTCTGTACAGATAATGTCAAACGCCTGCTTGAAATACATCTTCATATGACCGAAGACAAATTATTGGTTATGAAGCAGGGAGAGTCTTTGGATTTAGGCGATATGAGCCTGACTTTTTACCCAATCCCTTTTGCTCACTGGCCGGATAATACCATGGTACACCTTAATCCGCAGAACATACTCTTTTCCAGCGATCTTTTTGGCGCTCATTATACATCTTCTGTTTTTGCCGATGATATTACCGACGATCAATTTAAAGCGGCAAGAGGTTATTTTTCAGAGATAATGATGCCTTTCAGAAGAAACATTGCAAAGCATGTCGAGAAGGTCAAAGAATTGAATCCGTTGATAATAGCACCTGCACATGGTGCCATCTGGAACAATCCGCAAAAAATCATACAATACTATGATGACTGGACTTCAGACAGGACGATTGCAAAGGTTGTTATACCTTACGTTTCAATGCATAACAGCACAAGAACAGCCATAGGATATTTTGCAGCTAAGATCGAATCACTTGGCGTTGAGGTTGTCCTCAAAAATCTTTCTGAAAAGCCGGAAAGCCTTCTTGTTCAGACCGGTGAACTTATATATGAGCTTGTAGATGCTTCGGCGATTGTCTTTGCGTTCCCTACCATTCTTGGAGGACCTCATCCGGCGATACTTTATACAGCTCTTACCGCCAATGCAATGTCACCAAAAACTTTGATAATGGGAATGCTGTGCTCATATGCCTGGGCTAGCAAAGCAACCGATGTAGTGAATTCAGTCACCACCGGATTCAAGTGTAATCGAATGGAACCACTTATGTACAAGGGTTTGCCAACAGACGAAGACATTAAGAGAATTGAAGAATATGCTGTTGAAATGGCGAATCTGATACATTCGAGAGGATGATATTCAAGATTTAATAAGTCAACCGGCTGGTTAGAATATGCATAGATTCTATTTAATAATGATATAATCAGACGGTATTATTAGTACTATCAAATAATATTAATTGTAAAGATGATATAATCAATAGGTCAACATGGTTAGAATACTCATGTATTTGTCTTGTGTCTGTGATTTCCAGTTTTCACAGATTTTAGCAGCCAGTTCCTTGGAGGGGACTGACAACTGAAGAAGTACAGTATCCTTGATACCGTCTGAAAGTTTAAGGGTTACTGTATAGCCACCGTAAAGGTCCGGATCGTATTTGCTGATGGTCTCAGTTGCCCTCTTGGAAATCTTCTCCCAGTTCTTCGCCGATTCAGTCAGAAACATATGAATATTCTCGGGTATCACATGGCGAAGTTTATTAAGAATCTCAATACCACCTGCTGTGTTGTCACATCTGACGACAGGCTTGTTGTTTGCATCCAGGCACTGCTCGTTCTTGCGATGGGACTTTGTTACTAGCTTGTTATCACACAAATCCTCAAATGCAGTTGCAAAAGAGAAGTAATTCATATAACATGTATCTAATGAAAGCGAAGTGAGCTCAGCGACTGTAATCCCTGGAAGACGGCTTAGGATATACAGGATTATGATTTTGTTCCTGACCTTCTCGGACTTTTCGTCGTTAGTAGCTTTTTCTGCTTTTATTAGTTTACTAGATATAATTGGCTCGTTTAGGTTGTTTGGTTTATCGTTTTTATCCACCGGTAATCCTCGCATCTGATTAAAATTTATTATCACATTATAACACAAACAACCGATATTTTGCCTGTGAGAATGGAGATTATTTGATGAAAATTGTTTTGGTAGCACTTAATGCAACATATGGACACACGAACCTTGCTGTCAGATATCTTCGGGATGTCTGTCTCAACAATGATGAAATTGCTGGTAAAACATTAATCACCTGCTGTGAATACACAATTAATGACTCAATACGAAATATCTTGTTTGACCTATATGAACAAAAGGCTGATATATATGCGTTTTCATGCTATATATGGAATATAACGCTAATAAATGAACTGTCTGATCTATTAAGTAAAATTTTACCTGACTGCACGATTGTTTTCGGCGGGCCGGAAGTTACCTACGAGACAGAAAGTTTTTTCTTATCACATCCACAAGTTAATTTTATTATAAGTGGCTCTGGAGAAGGGGCATTTATGGAATTGATTGAAAGGTTATTAAGTGATGGTTATAGCGGGACAGATAGAATTCTGCGTTCACCGGCTATTGCATTGAAGGATATTCCATTTCCGTATACCAATGAGGATTTCAAGGATTTATCAAAACAATACTATTATGAATCAAGCCGTGGATGTCCTTTTACTTGCAGTTATTGTCTTTCATCAGAACCCGGGCGTGTTGAAGCATTGCCTGCAGAAAGGGTCAAGAGTGATTTTGCGTTTTTTATAAATAAGCGAATCAAACAAGTCAAACTAGTCGACAGGACTTTTAACTACGATGACAAGAGGGCGATTGAAATTTGGAAGTTTCTTATAAGCCGATATGAAGAAAATCCATTTTCAACTAATTTTCACTTTGAAATTGCAGGAGATTTGCTGTCAAATGAAGCAATAGAAGTACTTGCGGGTGCACCGGCTGGAATAATACGTTTCGAGATAGGCGTGCAGACAACGGACACGAATGTTTTGGATGCTATTTCAAGAAAATCCAACATTGGGAAATTACTAAGAAATATAAGCAATATATCTAAGAAAGGCAACATTGAAATCCATCTGGACCTGATTGCCGGGCTACCCGGGGAAGATATGACTAAATTCGAAAATTCATTTAACATGGTGATGTCACTACGGCCTGACATGCTACAACTGGGATTTCTCAAAATGCTTAAAGGCAGTAAAATAAAGGAAGACGCTGCAAAATACGATATAAAATGCTCGCTGACGCCGCCATATGAAGTCATATCAACTGATACAATGAGCTTTATTGAGCTAATGAAACTCAAAAATATCGAAATTCTACTGGAGCGATATTATAACTCGGGACTTTACAAATATTCCATCGAACTTTTATTTACAATGTTTTCTAATGACTATTTCAAGCTGTTTGAAAATTTCGAGACGCATCAAAAGCAAAACGGCATGTTAGACAGAAAAACATCCAGGCATGAACAGATACATGCTTTTTACCTTTTTGGGTGTGAAACAATAGAAAAATTTAACTCAATTATCAACAGCACGTCAAAATATCTAATTCCTACAGACATCGAGCACAAGCTCAATCTCTTTCGCGACCTTCTGAAATTTGATTACTACAGATTCGACAGGAAGGGAAGCTTTGACAAACTGGTTTTCAATATGGGGGCACACCATCCGGATCTTCCAAGAGAACTTGAGAAGCCTAGGTGGTTCGGAGAAAAGGGAAATGGGCTTTGTAAAAAGCCAAGAATAGAGAAATATTGCTTTGATGTTATGAAAATAATCAATTCAGGTGAATTCGTGAAATGCGAGACTTTTGTGTTATATGAAATGTCCGAAAACAAGCCAAGAATAGTTGATTATATGACAGTCTAAGAATAAATGTTGACAACAAAATTGACTGTTGATTATAAATATATATTGCTTCTGCATTGCATTTTTCGATTGCAAAGAGGAAGAAATAAGGTATAATATAATTGAAAGGAAGTGAATGCGATGCCAATAATATCACAATTTTATGGAATTTTAATTTATATTTATAAAGAACTAAGTGGACGGCATAATACTCCACATATTCATGCATCTTACGGGGAATACGAAATGTCAGTTGCGTTGAATGGAGAAATAATAGTTGGTGAATTTCCAATAAAACAGAGAAAGTTAGTAGACGCTTGGATTGCATTGCATGAAGATGAATTGAAGGCGGCTTGGAAAGCATACAATGAAAATGGCGTAGTTATTAAGATTAAAGGATTGGAGTGATTTTATGAGACCAAGAGCTAAAGAAGTAATTCCTTTAGAAAATAAAATGCTTCTTGTTACTTTTGATAATGGCGAAAATAAATTGTTTGATGTTAATCCTTATTTAGAATTTGAAATTTTTGAAGATTTGAAAGAAGAGTCGATTTTCAGAACTGTTCATATTGCAGGGCTTTCGATAGAGTGGATTAATGGTCAGGACATATGTCCTGACGAATTGTATTTTAACAGTGTTAATATTGAGTCAGCCCACGAATACAAACAGCTTAAGCTAATTTAAGAACCGATATGTGAATGTGATGACAAACTTATGCCGATGTCGATAGACAATAATCAACTAAACTAACTAGTAAAAACCGGAGGATAAAATGATTAAATTTGATTACACCAACGCGATGACCCACGTAAATCAGCACGAAATCGATAACATGATACCCACAGTAAAAGCTGCACACGAGACACTTCACAAGAAAACAGGTCCCGGAAGCGATTTTCTTGGCTGGGTTGAACTTCCTTCGAAATTCGACAGGGATGAATTCGCAAGAATAAGGAAGGCTGCAGCCCAGATACGTAAAGACACCGATGTCCTTGTAGTTGTCGGTATCGGCGGTTCCTACCTTGGCTCAAGAGCTGCAATAGAACTCTTGTCCCATACATTTTCAAACATGGCATCAAAAAGGGTCAGAAAAGCTCCACAGGTAATTTTTGCGGGTAACAATATCAGTTCTACATATATGGCTGATCTGTTTGATTTGCTGGACGGCAAGGATGTTTCCGTCAATGTTATTTCCAAGTCCGGAACTACTACCGAACCAGCGTTGGCTTTTAGAATCATGAAAGATTATCTTGAGAAACGTTATGGCAAGGCTGTCGCCAAGAAAAGAATCTATGCGACGACCGACAAGAAGGCAGGCGCTCTTAAGAAATTGTCCGACGAAGAAGGATACGAGACATTTGTCGTACCTGATGACGTAGGCGGCAGATTTTCTGTTCTTACCGCTGTAGGGCTTTTACCCATAGCTGTTGCCGGAATAGATATCCGTGAGATTATGAAAGGCGCAAAGGATGCCATGCTTTTGTACCGCAATTCAAGCCCTTTAGACAATGACTGCTATATGTATGCCTTACTGAGAAACTGTCTGCTTCGTAAAGGTTTTCAAGTTGAAATCATGGTCAATTATGAGCCGTGCTTTCATTTTATGACCGAATGGTGGAAGCAACTTTACGGCGAAAGCGAAGGCAAGGACCAGAGAGGTATTTTCCCTGCAGGAGTTGATAACACGACAGATCTGCATTCAATGGGACAGTATGTTCAGGACGGAGCAAGAATGCTCTTCGAGACTGTAATAAACATTGAGACACCAAGGAGGAAAATGCCGGTTCCCACAGATCCGAAAAACCTGGACGGACTCAATTTTCTCGCTCAATACGACATGGATGAAGTTAACAAAAAAGCGATGCAAGGCACAATTCTTGCTCATGTCGACGGAGGAGTCCCCAACCTTGTGATAACCGTTCCACAACTGTCTCCATACTGGTTCGGACAGATGGTTTACTTTTTCGAGAAAGCCTGCGGAATAAGCGGATACATGCTTGCAGTCAATCCTTTCGACCAGCCCGGAGTAGAAGCATACAAGAAAAATATGTTTGCTCTGCTCGGCAAACCCGGTTACGAAAAGGAACGCAAGGAGCTTGAGGCAAGACTTAAGTAAAACAAGCGCAATATACTGATTGCAGGTAATTGAAATTTCAAGAATCGCGGGGAACGAAGAAGGAGAAATTTCAACAGAGTCAATTAAAGCTTACATCATAGATTTACTGGTACTCAAATCTGTGAAAATCAAAAGATAAAAATAGAAAACGGATAAACAGCTTTTGACTGGATATCCGTTTTTTCTTGTATCTTGTTGATTAATTTATTTCTGCAGCTTTTGTAATATTATTTTATATTAATTGACAGTTCGGGTGTTTTTAAATCTATTGTTTAGACAAAAATTATTTTTTATATCAAACTTTTTTCAAAATGCTATACATAACCAATCGGTTTACTTTTTGCTGATTATATAAATGTAAAAAATAGTTGCGCCGATTGTAAATACGAAAATGAAAACAATCAACAGCGAAAGCATCATCATCATGAAACCATTGTGACGCAGTTTCTTATTTTTTTTCTTGCGCCCGTAAATCCATAGTACAAATCCAAGGACTATCGGAGCCAGTGAGAAGAACAGGAGCAGAGG
>CAZZCN010000021.1:29306-38715 GCA_964652975.1 uncultured Oscillospiraceae bacterium
CCGATGACGTTGTTGTTGAAAATTACTGAATCATCATTCCATTTGAGTTCTCCAACGGGTGAAATGACTGCGGCTGTTCCAGATCCGAAAACCTCTGAAACACGGCCTTCCTTAGCTGCAGAAAAAACCTCGTCGATTGAAATCTTACGCTCTTCGACATCGATGCCCCATGCCTTGGCAAGATCCACAACGGTTTTGCGTGTTATGCCTGGTAAAGTGCTGCCACAAAGCGAAGGCGTGATTAATTTGCCGTCAATTACAAAAAACACATTCATCGCACCGACTTCTTCAATATATTTTCTCTCAACGCCGTCTAGCCAAAGAACCTGGACGTAACCGGATTTATAAGCTTTTACCTGGGAAGCAAGGCTAGCGGCATAATTACCGGGTGTCTTTGCAAAACCGGTACCGCCTTTAACCGCACGCACATAATCGTTCTCAACATAAATATTGACAGGATTCAGACCCTGAGGATAATATGGACCTGATGGTGAAAGTATAACAATGAATTTATATGTCAAGGATGCCCGCACGCCGAGAAATGGATCTGTTGAAATGATGAACGGACGGATATAAAGTGAAGTGTCCTTGGCGCAGGGAATCCAGTCACTGTCAACTTTTACAAGCTCCTTGATGCACTCCACACAAAACTCTGGATCTATCTGAGGAATAACCATGCGCTCGTTCGACTTGTTAACTCTCAGCATGTTCTCCAAAGGTCTGAAAAGATTGATATCTCCATTGGCGCAACGATAGGCCTTGAGTCCTTCGAAAATTGCCTGACCGTAATGGAACACCATTGTTGAAGGATCGAGCTGTAAAGGTCCGTACGGGACTATCCGAGGGTCATACCAACCATTCTCTTCAGAATAATCCATTATGAACATATGGTCAGTAAAAAGTTTGCCGAAGCCAAGAGCAGATTCGTCTGCCGGCTTTTCCTTAGGAGAAGTGGTCTTCGTGATTGTTATTTTTGGATTCATAAAAACACCGTCCAATCATTTAAATTTATGTCGTTTAAATTTATCATATTTGATAATCAAGAATATTGCGATTACCATTAGAAAATAATTATAATCGCATAGAGTGTTTACGGCAAGTGTCAAAACGACTAAAATAACCGCTAATTGTTCGAAAAAGTCACATTAAAAGAATAAAAGACAAAAAACGAAAGAAAATCGATATAAATAAACTTGCTCATCGATATCAAAATTGTCAGGAAGGACAAAATCTGCAAATTATAATCCACATTCATTTCACCTAATTAAAATATCCTGCATATATAGAATCCATTTTTTCAAAGAAATTGCACCAGTCGGGATTTGTTCTTATTTCGTAAGCTCGTTTATTTCAGATACGTCTTCTTGGCTTATTTCAAAGGACACTCCGAATCCTTCCGGCTTTTTTCCGAAAATAGACAGGTCCTCAATGAATTCTGATTCTGATGTTATGCCATCCTCATAATTTCTTACAAGCACCTCAAGGTCTGCAGCTTGCGCACCAATTTTACGGGTGACGCAATTAAGCATTGAAAAAATTGTTTCATCTATGGCAAGACCGATTTTATAATATTCACCAGAAGGATTGCGTGAATCAATTTCATAGAGTGATTCATATATATTCTGGTTTATACTTCCGGCTTCTATTAATCTTCTGACAATAGATTTATATGGCAACCACCACGTACAATGAATTCTTGCGATAAATCTTAGAAGAGTTGTTGTTTGTATTTGTGAAATTTCGGATTTTTCAAATTCTGCGATGATTATGTTCTTGAAGGTCTGTAGCGGTAATATAAATTCAGCTGCAAACTTATCTGCAAACAGTTCTGTAAGATCATTTGAATCCGGTTCGTTATTTCGGCTTATATGCCATTCATCTTTTTTGGCGAAATGGTATAACTCATGGACTATTGAGAAAATCTGATTGTCGTAATAATCATTTGTATTTAATCCGATAAAGGAGCATTCAATTCCTGCATCGTCAGTAGTTAAAAACATTGCACTAAAGGACTTTGTTCCGTTATCATCAATTGGATATTGAAGTAGAGTAATGTTTTTCTTTTCTAACAACAGCAGCAAATCATTTGCGATTGGCGCATCGTCACTGACAATAGAGTTTTTTTGTTGTTTAGCAAGCTCAATGATTTCCAGATTTTGTTTCTCAGTCAATGAGATGAAGCCATTACTTTGTTTCATATAATCTACTCCTCAATACACGCTGCTTTTTTAGAGTAAGCATCATTGAAAATAACTTTTCAATTCCTTCTGCCTCGTTTTCTGTTTTGGATTGTCCCCGCATTGCAACAAATACGTTTCTCTCGATATTTTCCTCAATTAATTCATGAATAGAAAAATTCAATGCATTACATAGCGATTCCAGTTGCGAAATCGATGGCACAAATTCTCCATGCTCAATTCTGCTAATCATCATTCTGTTAATTCCTGTCTTGTTTTGTAGCTGCTCTTGTGACAACCCTAGTTTCTTGCGATTTTTCTCTACTAACTCCGATAATTTGCTTAATGAAATTGTATTCATATAATATTCTCCTCGTTTCATAATAATCTAATATAAACTTAAGTTATGTGAATATACTAATAGAACAACTCTATGATACTAATAATATCAAAAAATGTCAAATATTTAGTATACTAATTTTTTTATAATAACAAAATCTGGAAAATGATAATAATAATATCAATATATGTCTGGAATTTCATTTTTTTATTGAAATTGTTTTGCTAAAATTTCTATTTCGGAAAGTTAAAATGTAGTTTTTATATCTTCTGGCAAGAAGTCTCCATGCTACAAACTACCTTGCTCGCGAAAGCGATAGAATAAGGAAATTGAAGAGGAAAATTCCAGTTTGTATACATATATTCTACAAAAAATGAAAAGCTTAGAAATATATATGATATAATATTTTCAGATATAAACACTAACCAAAAATACATTTTTGAAAGATAAAGTTTGAATATTCATTTTTCAAACTGCAATTGGGTGAATTGATATGAAAAAATTCAGTTTACAAACAGACATGACCCCTTGCGGCGACCAGCCGGAAGCGATAAAGAAACTAGTCAATGGTATCAACAAAGGCTATGACTGCCAGACTCTTCTGGGTGTTACCGGCTCGGGCAAAACATATACCATGGCGAACGTTATTGAGAAGCTAAACCGTCCGACTTTAGTCATGGCGCATAACAAGACTCTTGCAGGTCAACTTTGTGCTGAATTCAAGTCGTTTTTCCCTGATAACGCCGTCGAGTACTTCGTCAGCTATTATGACTATTACCAGCCGGAGGCATACATTCCGTCTTCAGATACATATATTGAGAAGGACTCGGCAATCAACGAAGAAATCGACAGACTAAGGCATTCCGCGACATCAGCGCTTTTAGAACGGCGCGATGTCATAGTGGTAGCCAGCGTGTCCTGCATCTACGGCTTGGGCGATCCGATGGATTACAAAAACCTCATGGTGTCTCTGCGTCCCGGCATGGAGATCAACCGCGACCATCTGATACGCAAATTGATTGGTCAGCAGTATTCCAGGAACGATTTTGAGCTAAAAAGAGCAACATTCCGTGTAAAAGGCGACTGTCTGGATATCATACCGGCAGAAGCTGAAAATGCGATAATCAGAGTTTCTTTTTTTGGCGACGAAATCGAAAAAATATCTGAAATCGACCCGATTACTGGCAAAACAAGGGGACACAGAAGTTATCTTTCAATTTTTCCGGCGTCACATTATGTGACAACACCTGAGAAAATGAGCCATGCTATTGTAAGCATCGAAAATGAACTTGACCAGCAGCTTGATGCGCTCAAAAAAGAAGGCAAAATTCTTGAGGCTTACAGACTGGAGCAAAGAACCCTGTACGATCTCGACATGCTTAAGGAGACAGGATTTTGCAAAGGAATAGAAAACTATTCAAGACACATTTCAGGACGTGAACCCGGTACCGCGCCGTTTACCCTTATTGACTTTTTCCCGAAGGATTACCTGCTTATAATAGATGAATCGCACGTGACCATTCCTCAGATCGGTGCAATGTACAATGGAGACAGGTCACGAAAGGACTCGCTGGTCAATTACGGATTCCGCCTGCCGTCGGCATATGACAACAGACCGCTTATTTTTGAAGAGTTCGAACAACGCATGGGACAGACAACTTTTGTCAGTGCAACCCCGTCCAAATATGAGGCAAAACACACGAAACAGGTTGTCGAGCAGATAATAAGGCCTACCGGATTGATTGATCCCGAGATTTTCATAAAGCCGGTTGAAGGCCAGATTGAAGATTTGATCTACGAAATCAAGGAGACAACGAAAAGGGGCGAGAGATCGCTTGTCCTTACACTTACCAAGAAAATGGCCGAGGACCTTTCGCTTTTTTTCAAAGACGAAGGACTTCTGGTAAAATATTTGCACTCGGATATCGATACAGTCGAAAGGATGAAGATACTGAGGGAGCTTAGGCAGGGCAAATTCGATGTTCTGGTAGGAATCAATCTGCTGAGAGAGGGGTTGGACCTTCCGGAGGTGTCGCTTATTGCAATTCTTGACGCAGACAAGGAAGGCTTTTTGCGATCGGTCACATCACTCATACAGATAGTCGGACGCGCAGCCAGAAACATAAACGGCAGAGTCATCATGTACGCCGACAGGGTTACCGACTCAATGCTCAACGCGGTCAAGGAAACGAACCGCAGAAGAGAGATACAGCAAAAGTACAATGAAGACCATAATATAACACCCCATTCGATCAAGAAAGAAATCCGCGGCGTAATCGACACTTACGAAGAACTTAGCAAGGACGAAGAGCTGGGCGAGGACCTGCGGAAGATAATCAACGAAAACAAACTGGATGGAATCAGCACTGGTGCAAGGATAAAACTTATCGCAAAGCTCGAAAAAGATATGAAACAGGCGGCCAAGGACTTGAATTTCGAACAGGCGGCACAACTTCGCGACTTGATGATTTCGCTTAAGATGAGTAAGTGATGATTTTTGCAAGCCGATTTTGTTGTTTGTCATGGTTTCCACTTTTTTAGGTGTATGGAATGATTTCATGGGACCATTGCTATATTTGAGGAGTGAAGAAAACTTTACCTTGTCAATAGGTGTTTACATGAAATACCTGGGAACCTTGACCCAGATTAATCTGCCAAACGAGCAAATGGCTACCGGAATTCTCATGCTTATACCACCGCTCATTATCTTTATCATTTTCCAAAAACAATTAATAAACGGAGTTGTTTTTAGCGGAATAAAAGGTTAATATAAAAAATTGAAAATAAGAGATTGAAAATAAATATAATATGAAAAGGAAAACAAATTATGAATCTAATTGAAACAAAAGCAAAGTACATCTGGTCAAATGACAACAAGTCGAAAAATCAGCATATCGTATTCTACAAAAAGATCAATGTAAATCAAATACCCAATGAGGCAAAAGCAATTATTTCAGTTGATACGAAGTATTGGCTTTATATAAATGAAAAGCAGGTGGTGTTCGAGGGTGGGCTTTTCAGAGAGAGCAAACCGAATAGCGGGTATGCAGACATTGTTGACATTGCTCCTTTTATACAGACCGGAGAGAATGTTATCGCTATTGACTGCTGGTATTATGGGAACGGGGGCAGAAACAATGTGGACTCTGAAACGCCATATCTGCTTTTTGAATGCGAAGACCTCGGTATAATCAGTGACAGCAGTTTTAAATATAGATACAATAAAGCCTTCTATCAAACAACCGGTTCAGAGGAACCTGCATATTTATACGGAGGGTATAACATCGGTTTTGATTCAAACAATGAAGTCGAAGATATCTATTGCCCTTATGATTATGAAAGTCTGGAAAATGCCGTCACATATGAGAATATCAACAATTATGCCTTATATGAGAGAAAGATACCTTTAATTAAAAAATTCGAATATCAAAAGGGAAGTGTGGTATGTGAAGGCGACAAATACTTTATAAAATTGCCTTTCGCTATGCAGGCGCTGATAAAATTTAGTATTCGTGCAAAAAAAGGCACTGTATTAAACATTAAAACCGATCGATATGGCATTAATGGGGGACCCGGCGGTGAGAATGACATTTACAATGCTCACAGAATTGAATATGTCTGCAAGGATGGTGTGAATGAGTTTACTTCTAATTATTATCTGTTTGGAGAGGAGTTTATTATAACAGCAAGTGACAAGGTGGATATTATTGAAATAGGATACATCGATACGGGTTATGACTGTGATATAGTTGGCAAATTTAATTGCTCGTGCGAAATAACAAATAAACTGGTTGAAAAAGCTGCTCGCACACTCTATGTCTGTATGAGGGATAATTTTATGGACTGCCCTGACAGGGAAAGGGGGCAATGGATCGGCGATGTAGCGGTTCAGGTGCCGCAAGTGTTCTTTTTGCTTAGCGAAAGCGCAAAACCCCTTGTTAAAAAGACTATTTATGACTTTATTAATCTAAGAAAAGGCGATGTCCTGCTCGGGTGTGTCCCTGGAATCTGTTTTGCGGAGTTGCCTGCCCAAAGCCTTAATGCTATAGGTGAGTACGGGATTATTTCAACATATTACAAATATACAAACGACCTGGATGTCGTTAAATTCTCGTTTGACCCGTGTGTAAAGTATTTAATGCTTTGGGAAATGGGCGACGACGGACTTGTAGTACAAAGAAAAGGCGATTGGAGCTGGTTTGACCATCTATACAATATTGACGATACCGTCTTGGAAAATGCATGGTATTACTCTGCTTTGAAATTTGCCCGAAAATCAGCCGATCTGTTAGATAATCATGTGTATGATTCGTTCCTAAATGAAAGATTAGACCTGATCAAGCAAAATTTCAACGAAAAATTTTGGAATGGTGAATACTATTCAAGCGGCAAGGTTGTAGATGACCGGGCAAATGCGATGGCGGTAATTGCAGGACTTTGCGAGCCTGAAAATTATCCAAGGGTTAGAAGCGTTCTTTTGAAAGTATTTAACGCAACTGTTTACATGGAAAACTATGTACTGGAGGCACTTTGTCTGATGGGATACATAAAGGATGCCTACAATCGTATGGTTTCACGCTATTACAATCTTGCTGTAAATGAAAATTCAACCCTTTGGGAGGACTTTTTCATTCTCGGCACCAAAAACCACGCTTGGAGTGGCGCACCTGCAACCATTGCATTTAAATACTTCATGGGCATTGATACCAATGATGGATTTAAAACCTATACAACCAATCCTGTAAAAGACATTTTTGACAGCATGAGCTGTGAATTTTATATTCAACAGCAGAAGATATGTCTTGAATATTCAAAGTAAGTGTGATGTATGTGAGTAAAGATGAAAGTGAGTAAGCAGGTAAACAAGCAAGTAAATGAATAAACAAGTAAGTAAATAAATAAACAAGTAAGTAAATAAACAAGTAAGTAAATAAACAAGTAACTAGCCTGCTAACTGACTAACTGACTAACTGACTGACTGACTAACTGACTGACTGACTGGTTGACTGACTGACTGACTGACTGGTTGACTAACTGACTAACTGACTAACTGACTAACTGACTGACTGGTTGACTGACTAACTGACTGACTGGTTGACTGACTGACTAACTAACTAAATTAGTAGGTAATTTAGCAAGTGAACAAAAAGTTGTTTTATTTACAAAACAAATAAATATTGAATAAATGGATTGATTAGCTAATTGTAAAATGTTATTATTTCAATGATGAAAATAAGACTTTTCATGACAAACATTTTTACAAGGAGCTTAAAGATGAAGACAGTTAAGGAATTATACGATTTATGGTCAACGGACTTGTTTTTTGACCAGGGGACAAGAGATGAACTGCTAGAGATAGCATCAGACGAGAAGGATATCACCGAAAGGTTTTACAAGAATCTTGAATTCGGTACCGGAGGACTAAGGGGCTTTATCGGCGCTGGTACAAACCGGATGAATGTATATACGGTAGCATTGGCAACCGAAGGTTTTGCAAGGTACATTGACAGCCTTGACCTGGACCAAAAGGACCGTGTGGTTACTGTATCATATGACTCCAGAAGATTTTCAAAAGAGTTTGCAATGATAACCTCGTTGGTTTTTGCCACTCATGGAATCAAGGTATTTCTCTCAGACGAGTTAAGACCTACTCCGATGCTTTCTTATGCTGTAAGACATTTTAAAGCGATTGGCGGTGTGATGATTACAGCAAGTCACAACCCAGCCAAATACAACGGTTACAAGGCATACGGAAGTGATGGCGGACAGATGCCACCTGAAGCAGCTTCGGTCATATTGGATTCCATGGGTTCTATCGAGGACATTAGAACATTATCGTGGATTTCGGAGAAAGAAGCTTTTGACAAAGGGCTCATCACTTACTTCGGGTCGGAATTTGACGATGACTACACCGCAATGCTTAAGAAACTTATAATCAACCAAAAGGCGATCGACGATAACAAGGACATGAAAATCGTTTTTACTCCTTTACATGGCGCCGGCAACAAGCCTGTCCGTAAGATATTGCGTGAGATTGGTTTCGAAAATGTTTATGTTGTTCCCGAGCAGGAAAAGCCGGATCCGAATTTTTCAACGGTGGAATTTCCTAATCCTGAAGAACGTTCTGCACTTAAGCTTGCTATTGAACTTGCAGGCAAAGAAGGCGCTGACCTTCTCGTAGCAACAGATCCCGACGGAGACAGAACAGGTCTTGCCGTTAAAGGCAAGGATGGCGAGTACATAATTTTGACAGGTAACCAGATTGGACTACTTTTACTTGAATATATACTTAAGACAAAGAAAGAATCCGGAAGCCTTTCGGAAGCATCTTTTGCCATCACAACCATTGTTTCAACTAAATTGTCTCGTTTGATTGCTAAGGAATACGGCATCAAACTTTTCGAAGTGCTTACAGGATTTAAATTCATCGGCGAGGTCATCAAGGATTACGACGAAAACGGCGATATGAACTTCGAGTTTGGCTTTGAAGAAAGCTATGGATTCCTTGCCGGCAAGGATGTACGTGACAAGGATGCAATAGTCACTGTTATGCTCATCGCCGAAATGGCCGCATCCGCAAGAAGCGAGAACAAGAACCTGTATGACAAGCTTCTGGAACTTTTCGACCACTACGGCTACGCCGCCGAAAACACCGTTTCCATTATGCTTGAAGGCAAGGAAGGCATTGAGAAGATACAGAAGACAATGTCTCTCATAAGGAGCAAAAGCGAGTCAAACATCAACGGCATAGAAGTTGAAAGCGTATCGGATTATCTGGCTTCACGTAAAACCGATTTTGTTAAAAATGAAATCACAGTTTTAGAACTTGAGAAATCAGACGTGCTGCTGTTTGCCCTTGAAGGACTCGACTGGTTCTGCGTCAGACCTTCCG
>CAZZCN010000022.1:0-1843 GCA_964652975.1 uncultured Oscillospiraceae bacterium
CATAGGAGCACGCTTCAAGAGGTAATCTCTGACATATCTGTCAAACATTGTTTTCATTTCTTTTGGTGGACCGGGAAGAAGTATCAGTGTCTTTATGTCTGAAGAGTTGTAATTCTTATCGATAATAATACCCAGATCGGACAGTTCCTTTGAGGACACCTCGACAATAACCCCCGGCGCGGTTCCATTGTCATTCGGAAGTACATTCCCGCCTTCTGGCAGCATTGCCTGCTTAAGATTTGACTCTGACATTGGTCTGTTTCTTGATTTGAAAAAGGCAGTGATAACCGCCTTGCTTTCTTCATGGCAAACAAGATTTAAATTAACTGTTTTTGCCATTGTCTCCATGGAAATATCATCTTTTGTCGGGCCAAGCCCTCCTGTCATAATGACAGCATCACATCGATTCAAAGCACTGATAATAGAGGATTCCAGTCTTTCATGATTGTCCCCTACCACACTTTGATAGTATGAAGGTATTCCGATACGGGATAATTCCTTTGACAAATACGCTGCATTTGTATTAATGATCTGCCCCATTAACAATTCTGTGCCTACACAAAGAATCTCCATGGAATTGATTGCACTTGTCTGAATTTTATCTTCTGAATTATCCATTACCGCTTCCTTTTATTTATTGATTATTTCTCATCTGTCAATATGATTTAAGGAATTAATGTCTATAACGTATATGTATTAATGGATGTTTTCGATTTCTCTGAAAGCCAGAAGCGTGTTCTTGAGGAGCATTGCTATTGTCATCGGTCCGACACCGTTTGGAACCGGAGAAACTGCTCCTGCAACCTCGCTGACTGATTCAAAATCGCAATCTCCACAAAGTTTTCCGTTTTCGTCGCGGTTAATTCCTACATCAATAACTACCGCGCCCTCTTTAACAAATTCCTTTGTAACGAATTTCGCCTTACCGATTGCCACTATCAAAATGTCAGCTCTTTTACAGACTTCTTTGATGTTGGCGGTTCTTGAATGACAGGTGGTTACTGTAGCATTTTTTGCAAGCATAAGCTGATAGACCGGCTTGCCGACTATGTTGCTTCTTCCTATGATTACACATTCCTTGCCTGAGATGTCAACATCGGACTGGAGCAGCATTTCCAGAACTCCGGCGGGAGTACAGGATACAAGCGTCTTTCTTCCTATTGAAAGAAGGCCGACATTGTATGGATGAAAACCATCTACGTCCTTAGCTGGTGACACGGCGCAAAGAATTTCAAATTCATTCATATGCTTAGGTAGAGGTAGTTGACAGAGAATCCCGTGAACTTCCTCGTTTTCGTTCAATGAATTCACTAGTTCTAGAAGCTCTTCCTGAGAAGTTTCCGCGGGAAGATGATGTCCAAACGATTTGAATCCTGCAGCTTCGCAGGCTTTCTTCTTGTTGCTGACATATACGGCCGATGCCGGGTCATCTCCTACCTGTATAACCGCCAGGCCCGGAAGTTTTCCGTGATTTTCCAAAATCACCTGCGCTTGATTTTTCAGGTCCTCTCGAATCGCCTCTGCCATCTCTTTTCCTCGTATTATCTTTACCATACTTATCTACCCCCGCATTTTTTTTATTTTTGTTGTCTGCAAAACTTCCGACAGACTTTTTACTGTTGTAATTACTACTGTCTTTATAATCTTTTTTGTCCGTTTTTTCTATAAATAATTTACTATCCTTGCTATTAATTTTACCATTTTTGTCAAATTTATTGTTCTTGGGTTTTGATACATTCTTTTCTGCACTGTCAGTTCCAACTCGTTTTTCTGCATTTTCCGGTAATGGACTTCTGCGCGCATTGTTCCTGCTGCCTTTCGGGCTCTTGGGGTTGAAGGCATT
>CAZZCN010000022.1:1943-33032 GCA_964652975.1 uncultured Oscillospiraceae bacterium
GATTCACCTGGTTTTTTCTTTTTCTTATAAGGTGGTCTTAAAAGACAGTCCGGTCCATGTCCGATCAGGTCCGATCTGCCCGCTTTACGCAGGGCTATTTCGGTGAGTTTGCGGTTCTTGGGGTCGGAAAACTGCAGCAAAGCCCTCTGAAGCTGCTTTTCACGCTCATCAGGTACATAGACTGGTTCGAAAGTAAGCGGATTAACTCCGGTAAAATACATTGCTGTGGATATAGTACCAGGTGTTGGGTAGAAATCCTGCACCTGCTCAGGAAGAACCCTGTTCCTTTTTATCTCGACCGCCATCTCTATAGCATTGTTGATAGTGCATCCCGGATGTCCGGAGATAAGGTACGGTACGAGAAACTGATTTTTACCTAGCTGCTTGTTGATTGATTCATAGCTGTCCTTGAATTCGTTATATACTGCTGAGTGTGGCTTTCCCATGGCACTCAGCACACTGTCACATGTGTGTTCGGGAGCTACCTTCAACTGCCCACTGATATGATATTTGCAGATTTCATTCAAAAATGGTGATTTTTTGTCCGCCATAACCACATCGAAACGTATTCCCGAACGGATAAAGACTTTTTTTACCTTGTCTACCGAGCGGACTTTACGCAAAACATTCAGATAATCAGTGTGATCAACTTTTAGCGATGGGCATATTTCGGGAAAAAGACATGACCGGTTCTTGCAATAAGAGCCTTTCTCCTGCTTTTCACATGCCGGATTGTAAAAATTTGCAGTCGGTCCTCCGACGTCGTGTATATATCCTTTGAACTCCGGATCAAAAGTGATTTTTCTCGTCTCTTCTTCAATGGATTTGATGCTTCTGTGTCTTACAATTCGTCCCTGATGAAAAGTTATGGCGCAAAAATGGCATCCGCCATAGCATCCACGTTGGGACACGATGCTGAATTTCACCTCTTCAATTGAAGGAACACCGCCGACAGCACTGTATCCAGGATGATAATTACGCTCGTACGGAAGCGAATAAATTCCATCCATTTCACTTTCTGTCAAAGGTGTCTGAGGTGGATTCTGGATAAGATACCTCTGAGAATGCCTTTGCATGAGGGTTTTGCTTTCGCCCGGCACCTGTTCCTCATACTGCGCTTTAAAAGACACTGCATATGCTGTCTTGTTCTTGCTCACCTCATCATAGGATGGAAGCATTATAAATTTGTCGTCCTGAGGCAGAACACCCTTGACTAGCTGCTGTCTGGTATAGGTTTTATCAGCAAATTCGTAGTCTTCGAATTTAGTGGCAAAAGCCTTTGCCGCCTTGGGCATATCATCCGGTTTGAGTAAAACACAGGTACCCGGCACTGAATTAATTCTCTTTACATTGACACCCTTTGAAAGAAGATCTGAAATTTCTATCAAAGCCTTCTCACCCATTCCATAGACAAGAATATCTGCGCAGGCATCCTGTAAAACGCTCCTGCGGACTTTACCAGACCAGTAGTCATAGTGGGCAAAACGTCGCAGGCTGGACTCGATCCCCCCGATAATTATCGGAATGTCACCGAACTGCTCCCTCGCCATGTTGCTGTACTTGATTATTGCCCTGTCAGGTCTTAGTCCACCTTTGCCTCCGGGTGAATAACGGTCATCACTTCTTCTTTTCTTTGATGCAGTGTAGTTGTCAACCATGGAATCTACAACACCACACGAAATAAGCACCCCGTATCTTGGAACGCCCATTATCTTAAGTGATTCCTTGTCATCAACTGACGGCTGGGCGCAAATACCTACTTTGTAACCTTGTCTTTCTAGAAGTCTTGAAAGTATGGCAACTCCAAAGCTTGGATGGTCAACATATGCATCACCTGTTATGAATAAAAAATCTATCTCTTCCCAGTCTCTCTGGTCCATGTCAGAACGGTTCATAGGCAAAAACGCCATTTGTTATACTCCTTCTTTGGCTTTATACTCAGCCCATTGCTGGGTGGTTATAAGCACTTTCCTTGGTTTGCTGCCTTCAAAAGGTCCAACATATCCTTTTTCTTGCATTCTGTCGATTAGTCTTGCCGCTCTCGGATAACCTACATTCATTCTGCGTTGCAACAGAGATATAGAGGCATACCCTGCCTCGACTATTATGGTTACGGCATTTACAAGCAGGTCGTCTTCCTGCGTATCGTCACCGTTTTCATTGTCTGATGACATTGTTGAAGATGCTGCTGTGTTGATAGCGGCACTCGTATCCTTGTCATATCCGGCTGTGTTTTGCTTTTTTAGGAAAGTCGTAATTCGTTCGACCTCCTTGTCGGTTACAAAGGATCCTTGAGTCCTTATCGGCTTTGATGCGCCTAAAGGAAAATACAGCATATCTCCTTTGCCTAAAAGCTTTTCGGCTCCGCCTCCGTCAATTATGGTCCTGGAATCAACCTGTGACGAAACGGCAAATGCCACCCTTGAAGGTATGTTTGCCTTTATTACACCGGTAATGACATCGACTGAAGGTCTCTGAGTAGCTATAATAAGATGAATGCCCGCGGCACGAGCCATAGCTGTAAGCCGCGCAATCGCATCCTCAACTTCATTGGGACATGTGGCCATAAGGTCTGCCAGCTCATCAATGACTATAAGAATAAGTGGGAGCTTGTCGTAGCCTCCGGATGTTGAAGATGCATTGTAGGATTGAATCTCTCTGACCTGTTGCTCTGCAAAAAGCGCATAGCGTTTAGTCATTTCATTAACAGCCCAGTTCAGTGTGTTGGCGGCTTTCTTGGGGTTGGTAACCACTGGTGCGAGCAAATGCGGTATTCCGTTATATGCGCTCAATTCTACAACCTTGGGGTCGATCATCAGAAATTTCACTTCATCCGGTGTTGCCTTAAACAGAATGCTTATAAGTATCGAGTTAATACATACGGACTTACCTGATCCAGTCGCACCTGCAATAAGCAGATGAGGCATTTTGGCAAGGTCGCATATCACCGGATTGCCTGGGATGTCCCTGCCAAGCACGCAGGCCAGGACAGATGAGGTGTTTTTGAATTCGGGTGACTCGATAAGTCTGCGAAGTGTAACCGGTGTTATCTCCTTGTTAGGTACTTCTATGCCTATGGCAGACTTCCCCGGTATCGGCGCCTCTATTCTTACACCTGTGGCGGCCAGGTTAAGTGCAATATCATCTGCAAGAGAAACTATCTTGCTTATCTTGACACCCGGTCCTGGTGCAAGCTCGAAACGAGTGATTACAGGCCCGTTGGTTATATTCATCACTTTGGCGGCTATCCCGAAACTTGCAAGTGTGGTTTCGAGTTTCTTACCTACAGCTTGAATTGTGAAAAGATCGTTTTTGGCTGCTGTAAAACTTTCAGTGTTCAATAGTTCTATTGAAGGTAATACATAAGGCCTTTCAGGATAGTGTGATGAATCACCTTCTTCGGAAGAATTGCCATGAGCTTCATCGTGGGAATCCTGATGGGGAACAATTATTTTTCTTACTGAATAATCGTCTTTGGCAGTATTCGAGCCCCCGCCGACATTAATCCTCTTAACTCCTGCTGGCAGGTCTATATTAGGGTCGCTTAACGAATCATTATCATTTTCGCCGTTATTGTATTCGCCCTCTTCAAATGAACCCATCTCCTGCTGTATTGTTCCGGTTTCTCTAATCGGAAAATTAATCTCAGGAGTCTTTTCCTTTTCATCGTCCTTAAGAAATCCAGGGATACCAAACAATCCGGCCTTCTTGCCGCTCTCCTTTTTCTCGGTTGCTTTTCGTTTGTTCTCTTCTCCGACAACCATGTCAAATTCGCTAGCCTTTTTACGTGCGTTCTCGTTAATTGTCTCGGCCTTATTGCGTAGTGCAGTATCCACCTTGTCTTTCGTAGTTTTGATGGCATGTGAAAATGACACGTTGAAAATGAGTACAATCTCGGAAATAAATATGGATATAAGAATTATTACCGCTCCAACCTTGTTTGCAACAGATTCGAGAGCAAAAGCCAGTCCTCCTCCCAATATACCACCGGTTAGATTCGAAGTTTCTGTGCCAGATTTAAATCCTGTTGTACCGATCCGCCACAGATGAATCAGCGCCTGAAATGCTCCGGGGTCTTCCTTGCGCATCACGAGTGCATCCTTGAATTTATCCATTGGTACTGCAAACACGTGGATGATAGCAGAAATTGAAATCAATAAAATCGTCACATAAAGAAACCTTTTACGGGTTATTACGCTTTCACGTTCAAGAAAATAATCCAATGCCATGTAAAAGAGGATGGCAGGTATTGCATAGGCTGCAATGCCAAAAAGCCCAAGTCCCGCATAACGAAAAACCTTACCGAACGGATCGATAATATCTCCAAGATAGAAAGCTGCAGCAAGTATCAATGCTGCTGCAAGATAGAAAATCCCTACTATCTCCCTCTTATGATTCATTCCTTTATCAGCCATAGAATGTCCTTTCCTAGATACCTGATTTCCTGCTTTTCTTCTTTTTCAAACAATATCCAATCGCATATCTTATCAAATACTGAATTTTCTGACAGTTCATGCTTCGCAATATTTTTCTACCACATCTTAATTCAAATGCCGAATTTTCTATCAGTTCTTACTTCGCAACAATATTCCACTGCTCATCTAATCAAACTTTGAATTTTCTAGCAGTTCTTAATATTCCCACAACAGTCTTGGCATCGTTGATCTCTCCGTTTTCGATTAGTGCCAGGCAGTCGCTGATATGCATTTTCTCGCAGTAAAGATACTCTTCGGGGTCAAGTTGCATTTGTCCCTGTGTAAGTCCGGTAGCCAGATAAATATAAAGCTTCTCGTCACAATAGCCAGGTGTAGGATATATAAATCCGAGCAGCTCAACACTTTTAGCACTCAATCCCGTCTCTTCCTTAAGCTCCCTGATGGCACAAAGCAGCGGGTCCTCGCCTATCTCAAGTTTTCCGGCCGGAATTTCAAGAGTCATTCTTTCGATGGGTTTCCGAAATTGCCTAACAAGTTGAATATTCATCTCGCTATCTATAGCAACGACACATGCACCGCCGTTATGTCTTGCAATCTCTCTCCTGGTAATCGTGGCATCGGTTAACTCGACATCCAGTTCGAATACCCTGATAACCCTTCCATCGTACATAAGTCTTTCATTGATAGTTTTCTCGTGGTACATTTCTCTCTCCGTTTCAAGTGAAAAATAATATAGCAAACTTATTTACGTTTCAAAATAGAAAATACGAATAAATAGTTTGCTGAATGCGTTTTGATAGAATATATATTATACAACTTATTTCAAATTTCAAAACGCTATATTCTATCACATTATAACAAAGTTACAGCATTTTGGGTAAAATGAATTTTTCTTCTGGCTATTATCTAACTGTTCCAAATTTGAGAGATACGATTCCCGGCTACATCCGATACCCGAAAGGGCATATAATATATCTACTCAACTATATAAAATGGCATATCCAGCTTCTGGTAATAGTCAAAATGCCCATCGTTCTTATTCCTGTACGTCATTTTCATCCTTTTTACCGTTCATCTGCTTGATCTCCAAAACAGCAAGTCTGTCACACCGGTTGTTGTATTCGTTATCCGAATGCCCTTTTACTTTTATCCATTTAACTTTGTGTTTTCTGTTAAGTTCGTCAAGCATAAGCCAAAGGTCAAGATTGCTCACCTCGGATTTAGAAGAATTCCGCCAGCCATTACTCCTCCAGTTGTCAATCCAGTTAAGGTTGAAAGCATTTACCACATAGGAACTGTCACTATGAAGAGATACATCACATGGCAGCTTGAGCGCCTTCAGTCCTTCGATAGCCGCGGTCAGCTCCATCCTGTTGTTTGTAGATGACTCGCAATAACCGCTTAGTTCTTTTTCGACACCTTTTGCTATCAAAATAGCGGCCCATCCACCAGGGCCGGGATTACCTGAACAGGCCCCATCGGTATATATGTCAACCTTCATCCCTTGAAAGCTCCTTTGAACGGCTTGATGATGCATAAACTGCGTCCATTACAGCGCCTCTGAATCCGCCTTTTTCTAAAGCATGCACTCCGGCTATTGTTGTTCCACCGGGAGAGCATACATTGTCCTTTAACTGGGCGGGATGAATCTTAGTCTTTATAACCATTGATGCAGATCCTTTGACAGTCTGTGCGGCAAGCAATGACGCCTCCTGTCTTGTCAGCCCCATTTTAACGCCTGCATCTGTTAAAGCTTCGATGAACATCATAACGAACGCAGGTCCGCTTCCTGAAAGACCGGTTACAGCGTCCATCTTAGACTCGTCCACGCGAATAGTCTCTCCACAGGTGCTAAAAAGATTGATTGTATAATCCTGTCTCTCATCGCTGACATTCAAAAAACAAACTGCGCTTGCACCTTCTCCAACAAGAGCAGGTGTATTGGGCATTACTCTCACTATCCCAAGCTTGCTGATTCCAAAAAATTTGCTTAGCTTTTCCAATGTAATTCCTGCAGCAATTGATATCACCAGCGTATTATTTGTTATGTCCTGTCTTATTCCATCAATGCAGCTTTTCATCACCTGAGGCTTGACTGCAAGAAGAACAACATCGGCATCCTTGACTGCATCAGCAGACTCCTTGCAAAAAACACATCCTGTCCTGTCGGCAAACTGCAGTGCTTTCGAGGTCTCGTAATCATAGATGAAAATCTCTTCCGGTTCATGTGCGGACTTGGCTATAAACCCTTCAATCAAGGCCTGCCCCATATTACCTATCCCTAAAACTCCAATTTTCATAATCCTGTCTTCCTTTTCTTCTTAATAATTTGCTTGCTATACATATACCTACTAATCATATATTGCTAATGATGTACTCACTAATCATATACTCACCATTCATGCACTCGCTATTGATGTACCCGCTATTAAAATACTAGCTTTTTATGTGCTTAATATTTATATGCTTTATATTTATGTATTCTCTATTTATATATTCTCTATTAATTTACTATCATTTCCTTTGTCTGGTATTAATATATTATAAAAATATATTCTTCCTAAAATAATAACATTGATATTGACATCATGCAAACGTTCATTTATACTTTACCAGTGCGAAGGGGAGTGGCTCAATGGTAGAGCAGCGGTCTCCAAAACCGCTGGTTGCGTGTTCGAATCGCGTCTCCCCTGCCAAAAAGGATTGTCGAATAAATTTTCGACAATCCTTTTTATCATTTAGTGGTATGTTTCGATTAAATAATTGACAAATAGTCTGTTGGTGTAATACCTTTGACTTTAGAATTCTTAAAGTCATCAATATTACGTGTAACGATATAGTCTGCACCGATTGATTTTGCACAGTCCGACTGAATAGCATCTTCGAAATCTGATTCCCTTAGTTTCAATGCATTGAAAATATTATGCTTTGTTACATCACAAATCTCTACAATTGACAGTAACTTTTCTAAAGCATTGTAAAGTGTTGATTTATCAGCTATATTTTTACAAAGAATGTAATATATGTCAGTTATGGTGGTTGCTGTAATATATCCTTGGAAACTGGGTGTTTCACATAGTTTCAAGACTGCAGATGAGCTTTCAACAAAAGGCTCACGATCTAAAAGGACATCAAGTATCACATTAGTATCAACCAATATTTTCATGTCTGGATATCCTCGCATTTCTAATGTACTCTTTATCCACTTCCGTTCCATTTGGAATAGATATTATACCTCGAAGTTCATCTACGACACTTAATGCAGGATTAACCAGTTTTGCTATAGGTTTACCATTCTTGGTAATAAAAACATCCTCACTTGAAATAATTTCAAGGTATTTACCAAAATTCAACTTAAATTCAGTAGCTGTTACATACATATAATATCAACTCCTCTTATTAATATATAGCAAACTGATTAGTTAAATATAATTAAAATACCAGACGCTATACAGCAAACTGATTTAAAAAAAACAGAAAACAGTTTGCCAAATGCGTTTTGATTTTTAACTATTATAGAACTTGTTACAAAACGCTATATTTATATCATATTGCTTTTTGTACGATTTGTCAATATATTATTATGCTATTTTCATTATTTATTTTATGCGATATATACTATATTATTTCGAATATCTTTCCGCCACTTTCATGGCGATTTTCTCCCATTCCCACAGTCTTTGAGGCTGATGGAGAACGGTCGATATATCCTTCATAATAAGTTCAACATGGCAATCTCCACCGGTTTTGCTCATAAAATCCTCAAGCTCATGCTCGGCCCTTTCCGGTGAGAATGTGCTATCGACAAATATTGAAGGGCTTGGTTTGCGGCTCATTACATAATCTGTTCCAATGTCTTTAATTACATTTGCCGAATTGCACCAAGGGCTGACTGTAATTTTGCGTAAGTTTGGTATCCGTCTTAAAATTTCAACTTTCCTGTCAACCGGTTCGCAGCATCCATAATACGTCAGACCCCATCGCTTAAGCCACTTTAGATCATGCTCAACAGCAAACTCCCAGTGCATTTCAGGAGAAACGCTGCTGAAAATCTGGGCGTTTGAACATCCCCACATGTTTTCGGGTCTTACGTGGTCCGGATTGTAATTCTTGCCGGGAAGGTCGCTTACATATCCATAACCACCGGATCCGATACGCGTGTTATTGCAATCAAGTGAAAGCAGGTTCATTGCGTCAAACTGATCGAGTTCAACCATCCATGCCGCCACCATTCTCTCATAAGCCTCATGCACCATCTCCGGGCGCAGGACAAGATCCATCATAGCCTCTTCAACGCCCCACCAGCGGATTAGAAAATCCCACGGAGTATACCAGATATGCGTCTGACCAACTTTTCTCACTTCAATAATTCCATCAAACAGGTCTTTCATCAGCTGGAAGTTTCGCTCAGTCTGTTTTTCGTCATGAGTCACCTTTGGCATTTTTATCTTGTCAATATCCTCTGGTTCACTGATTTGAATTTTAAAATGACGTGATACAATGTCGCTTTCCTCGTCGGTTTTAGCGATGTCGACATCTTCGCTTATGCCCATACCGGTGCTCTCGATAACTAGCGGACACTCGATATAGTCATTAATAACCATGTCACCCGGCATGTGTTTCCACTGATAGATTGTTTTCCTTAGTTTGTCTTCTAGGTCTCTGGCCCACTGGTTTTCACAAGTCAAGGTAAGTTCATTGTCGACGTTCATCTCGTGCCATGGTATTTCGTTAATGTAGACCATCGGCCTTTTGGACTTGAGGTCGTTTAAGTCCCTCCATAGCAGGGATTTCTGCTTATGAACCGGCAGTCTTGCGATGTCCGCAATCTGACCTGCCAGATTCCTCAATACGGACTTGTCATTTTCAGAAAGTATGATTTCCTCTTCGATGGCCAAAGGACCTTTGTGTGATGGATCGTGTAACATTTAAAATCCCTCCTTATCATTCATCGTAAAAAAATATTTCACTTATTCACTTAATCGTTAATCTTTGATCGTTAATTTCTTATTCTCTCAATTACCTAATCATAAAGGTTCTTAACCTCTTTTTTGCTCAAATCTTCTAATTGCTTATTCTCTTAAACGTCTAATCATAAAGTCTATTATTATCAATATCATATAATCACTTCAATAAAAATTTTTATTTTACTTTTTGACAAAATAGTTTTTTGCTTCGTCGTACATTGCGATAATATTTTCAGCAGGAACTTCAGGCAACAGGTAGTCATGAGATGCTGCAACGATGTATCTGCCATCACCGCCTAATATATCAATTATTCTTCTTGTCTCAGCTCTGACTTCCTTTTCTGTTGCACTTCTTAAAATTTCGTTTTCGTCAATTCCACCGAAGAAGACAATATCTTTCCCAAACTCCTTTTTTAATTTAACTGGATCCATATGTTCAGCGCTTACCTGAATAGGATTTACTACATCAAACCCTATTTCAATAAGATCAGGAATAATTTCATGAATATCTCCACAAGAATGCAACCCTGCAACTGAATTGTTTTTGTGTGCAAGTTCAACCAGCTTTTTAAGGCCTGGTTTAAAAAGTCGTCTCCACTGCTGAGGGGACATTAATAGGCTTCTTTGTGACCCAAAGTCGTTACCAATGAACTGGAAATCGATAACCCCGGGATTCTTCTCAAACGACCTTTTTGTCTGTTCATAATAAAAGTTGAAGCAATACTCGGTAATAGCCTCAGCTATGCCAGAGTCTTCACACATTTCAATGAAAAATCTTTCCATGCCAAGTAATTCTATTGCATCATGAAAGTAGGGTGCCCATGCTCCGCCTATTACGCAATGGTTCCTTGCTTTCTCCCTCTCAGTTTCGCTTATCTCGTATTCCCACAAATCAAGTTCTGGCCATTTGTACTTTTCTACTTCAGAGACTGATTCGATGTTTGCCATTGGATGATTGATTGCCTGGCCATAGTAATACCCGGCTCTTCTAATCCCCCATATGCTCATTACGCTTCCATCGGGATATACTTCCATCTCAGGGCCTATATATTCAGGTCGAAAGGTCATATAATCAATCCCCAGTATATTATAAAGCGCATCATGCTCGCTTGCGGCACCAAGTTTTTCAATAATGTTTTGTGTTGTCTCAGGGTCACCGCCATACCACATAGGGAATCTGTCTAATGTTTGACCTTTAAATGGGGCAAGTCCTCTTTCCTTTGCATTATACATTTTTACATACCTCTTTCTGCTAATTAATAGATTTTGAAATTTGTTTAACAGATATTTAAAACATAATTATTAGGCCTTGGTTTAATAGATAAAAAAACAATTTTCTTAGCATAAATTAATTCAGTAAGCATAATTCATTTTGACTTTGCACAAGTTTTCATGTCACTGGCAATTCTTCTTGCCAAGGAATTCACTAGAAATTTATTCAAATACATTATATTGACAACTTATTTTTACGTGATAAACTAATATTATACTATTTAAGCGCGTTTCTAAATGTATTTGACAAACCATAATATATGTTTTTTAAACTTCTGCAATTCATATAACATTTATATCAAGGCATTGATTAATAGTATTTGCACTCTAATTAACACTTTATTTGTCAATAATATTTTAGATAAAACAAATTACTTTTATGGCTATTAATGATAATTGAAATGAACTCATAAGTGAAGGAGATCTGTATGCAGGATTTAAACCTGATATTGCTGAGTGGCGGGTATCATGAATGTACAACGCTTTGGAACGAAGACCCAATGGGTAAGGGCAATTATTACAAAATCTACTTTGTAAAAGAAGGAAATGCCCGTATTTATCTTGATGGACAGTGGCATGAGCTTTCTGAAGGAAACGCCTATTTCATTAATGGATTTTTGCTTGATAAGCAGCGTTGTGATAATCTAATGAATGTATTTTGGATACATTTTATTCCCGAATCTTTATTTCTTACCATGTTTATTAATGACTTAAACCCTTTTTTTATGTGGAACATAGAGTCCTCCATAGCAAAATCTATTAATTATGAAGTAATCCCCACACTTTTTGAAAATGCGAATTCCAAGGATCCTATACTTCTTGAAACGCTTTCACTGGCACATAACTTTCAAGTTAATTCCATTATATTGATGCTGCTTTCAGATATGATGTTATATGAAAAAACTAAATCCCTTGAAGCTTCATACCCTTTATATGTCAAATTGAAACCTGCTTTGGATTTTATGAATGATAATTACAAAGAAGATATAAAGCTCGAGGAAATATCGGCAAAATCATTTCTAAATCCAATATATTTTTCTAGGCTTTTCAAGAAATGTTTCAAAACAGCTCCCGTCCATTATCTTAATATGATCAGACTAAATGAAGCCTGCAGACTTTTAACCAGAACTGATAAATCGATATTGGAAATCTCTGAAATCACAGGATTCTGCAATCAATTCTATTTTTCTAAGGTTTTCAAGATGCATTTTCGTAAGACACCTTCAGAATATCGTATTACTAAGATTTCGCCATAACCGTTTACCTTGGATATAAGGGGTTGTCTATAGAATTAGCGGCTATGATCAATATATAATCTATTAATATTTATATTATGCTTATACTCTTCTTCTCGAATATATTTCGGTTTTTGTCATGGTTGCCGAATTGATTTTTTCTTAAATCCTTCTTCCCATTCCCCTTGTTCCTACGGTTGTCGTTTTCTGAAAGGCCTGGGGAGACATTTTCTTATATTTTTTAAACATCCTGCTAAATTGCGAGACATTGCTTATTCCAACCATTTCTGCTGTATCTGACACATTAAAGAACATTTGTAAATAGTGACAGGCAAGGTCTGCCTTTTTCTCGTTAATGTACCCTACCACTGTTTTTTCAAGCTGCTTTTTAAAAAGATATTCGAGATTTCTCACCGTTGTGCATGAATTAGCTGCAACATCGTCGACCTTTATTCTATTATGAAGATTTTGATCAATATAATCCAACGCGTTTTCCAAAATGTTTTTGACAATTTCTATTTTTGGTGCTTTTGCGGTTTTAGATAGCAAGGCGAGGCTTTCGATGACTAGGTTTTTAATGGCTTCCTGTGTGCCTTGGTGGTATTTCTTTTGTGGTGAATTATACATTTCTATGAAATCTATATATGCCAGGAGTTGTCTTTGGGAAGATATTATATTATGACTATCGATAAAGCCGCCAATGCATATATCCTCGTATGAAACGGTCTTCGCCGATCTTTCATTTTCTTCTATTGTAATAAAAATGTATAGGAGAACAAGATTCTCTTTTTGACTGGCTAAAATTTCGTGTGCGATGTTCGGCTGGGCAATTATTATATCACCCTCATGTATGTTATATATTGTTTCATTATAATTGTAGGTACCGGTTCCTGAAAGAATTATACACAGTTCATAGCAATCGTGATTATGTATTTGATTGGATATCTGATCATATCCAAATACACAATATGTTCCTACTTTGCACGAAAGCCTGTATCTGCCGAAGGATTCATCGATCCTTATCCCTTTGATATATTCGGAATGCAATTGTCCGGTATTAATTTTCTTATTCCTCCTTAGCAAATCTCGTGTTCAGTGACGTCCACCCATTGATAATTGCATCTCTTAAAGAGGATGCATACGGTATCTGTTATATATCATATTATTATAGTCTTCTTTTAACTTGATTTTATCACTTTTTTCGTTTTTTGCAAAACTAATTTCGCTTTTGACTATTATTTTTGTTTGTTTTTAGGATTACAATGTAGATGTACATTAATTCTTACAGCGATTTAGAAGTTTTTTACTATTATTATTTGTTTTTAGGATTGCAATGTAGATGTACATTAAATCTTACAGAGCTTTCGAAGTTTTTTACCAGTTATTTATTTTCAGCTATTTATTTTCAGTTATAAATTTCCACACTTCAAACTAACATTTATTTTAAGGAGGGTGTCAAAATGAATTCAAGAGAGAGAGTGCTTTCAAGCATTAATCACAAGGAGCCCGACAGGGTTGCAATAGACCTTGGATCAACACCAAGTTCAGGTATTTCAGCCATAGCCTACAGCAATTTGAAAAAACATCTTGGGATGACCGCCGGACACAACAGGGTATATGATGTAGTGCAGCAGGTTGCCCAGCCGGAATATGATATTCTTGACAAATTCGGGGTTGACGTGCTCGATATCGGGCGCATGTTTAACGAAAAGGATTCCGACTGGTATGATTTCACCTTGCCGGATGGGTCCACGGCGCAATACCCCGTATGGTTCAGGCCTGTCCTTCAAGAGGATGGCAGTTATCTGGCATATAATAAAGAAGGGAATTTAGTCGGTAAAATGCCAGTTGGAGCAACTTTTTTCGATCAGACCGGATTTCCTTACCTCGACGATTATCCTGATGATTACAGTAATTTATCCGATGCTATGGGAAAGGTTCTCTGGCAGGCTTTGGCGCATAGTCCCTGGGACCATGCAAGTGAATCCGATTTTTGGATTAAGCTTCGCGAGAAGGCATTGTATCTGAGGCAGAATTCCGACCGGGCGCTTATGGTTGTTTGCGGCTGCAATCTTTTTGAATGGGGTACATTCCTCAGGCGTATGGATAATTTCATGATGGATGTGTATTCCGAACCTGAGCAGGTGGAAGGCTTGTTGGACGCGCTTATGCAAAAACATCTCGAGACTCTTAGAAAAGTGTGTGAGTCCGTCGGTGATGTAGTCGATATATTAAGATTCGGTGACGACCTCGGAATGGATAGCGGACCGTTTATGTCTCCGGAAATCTATAGAAATATTTTCAAACCCAGGCATAGCATGCTTTGTGATTACGTTCACAAGAACAGCACCATGAAAACTTTTCTTCATTCTTGCGGATCTATCTACAGACTTGTTCCGGATTTGATTGAAGCCGGTTATGACATTTTAAATCCGGTTCAGACAACATGTTTCGAGATGGAGCCTGAGCGGCTAAAGAAAGAATTCGGAGCAGACATAACATTCTGGGGTGGCGGAAGCGATACCAGATTTGTTTTGAATCGCGGATCTGTTGACGATGTCAAAAACGATGTGAAAAGACGTCTGGAGGTCTTTGCTCCCGGTGGAGGATATGTTTTCAATCCTATTCATAACATAATGCCGGACGTTCCGCCGGAAAATATCGTTGCGATGTTTGATGCTGTTGATGAGTTTTATAGGTAAAAAACAGCCGGGATTTGTTGTTTTGCCGTTTTTACCCTATTGTATTACCTGTCTCAGTCAAGATGATAAACTTCTTCCATGTCAGCCCACCACTCGCCTTCTTTTCGTGTGTCGAGAGGAATCTGGCATGGTTTGCACAGATCCCACCACTTTTGAGTCAAAGGGTCTGCGCCCATTTTTGCCATATCGGCATCATAGTCGTCCCCTATATATTCAAAATAACTGAAAAGATATCCATCCTTGTAATAGATGGAATAGTTGCGAATGTTGCATTCCGTAATCATGTTGTTGATAGCCGGCCATGGATTTGCATGAAGCCATTTATACTCATCCAACTTTTCCATGTTAACCTTTATTACTGATCCGTACCTCTTCATTTTGCAGCCTCCTGTTATATCAAGTATTGTTTAAAAAAGCCTTTTCGCTGAATTGCATTATAACTCATAATGTAACAAACTTATGTATTTTATATAATTGAAAATATTGTAAAAAAGTTTGTCGAATGCGTTTTAGTATTATCTGTATTATACAACATATTTCAAATTTCAAAAAGCCATATCTTTGACCACAATGCTTGTTTACAATGCAATCTTTCCGGTAATAAATAATCTTGTTGATCAATAGTGCATTTTAACGTCTTTCAGTAATTCAAGCTCCTTGCCGATCCTTTCAAGGTCAAGTGGATAATTGCCATACTCTCGCAGGTATTTGATTGCAAGTGCGTAACTTTCAGGTTCTACGTCACTGCTTACTGAGTGGTCTGACTGGAATACCCATCCGCCTCCGGCACCTGCCTGGAGCTTATATAGCACTTCCTTTTTGATAAGGTCAGGGTCGCCGCTTTCCATGGCTCTTACATCGACATTTCCTACGAAGGCGAGTCTTCCCACGAATTTTTTCTTTATCTCTACAACGTCAAGATCCGCTTTTACCTCCAATGGGTTGTATGCGTCAAGACCTATTTCTACAAAATCCTCGTATATCGGCTGTGCATTACCGCATCCGTGATATACAACCATCAGGTTGTTTTCGTGGCATATATCAATAAGTTTTTTGACATGAGGCTTGAATATTTCTCTCCATGTATCGGGATTAAAAAGCATTCCATTCCTATATGCAACATCACCCCATATGTATATTCCAGACAATCGACCGTTCCCTGCTTTTATTTGCGCCTTGAGCAAATTCGCTAAAAAGTCACCGATACGGTCGACAAACGCCTTATACATCTCAGGCTCTTCAAGCATCCAGTACATGGCATTTTCTGTTCCTATACATCTCCAGAGATATTCATAGCATTCGCACACAGACCCAAAAACAGCAAAATCCTCCACAAAGTCATTTACCCTTGAATCCCATGAAGGTGTATTTCTTACAAGTGCGTCTCCAACACCATTTAACTGGTCGTCTCCATCTTGAAAAAATCTTCTCTGATCTGCAGGATCATCGAATTTAAAAAGAGCCATATCCTCTGGTGTTTCGACAGAAAAACTGTCAAAATGTGGCATTGCAGCGGCTGCGGACCTTTTGATCGTTGCTCCAAATCCTGTTCTGAGATGTGTATATTCGCCATCGTCATCAAGTATCTCAAATTGTTGTATTTTAGGGTCCATATTGGGATTCATAACTATGTAGTCCAAGTCGTATGCTCTGTAGGGGCTGAAATCCTCACCGAACTTTTGCTTTGATTTTATCATGTGTCCTGTCCAGAAAAAATCTCCGACAGGAACTCTGTCGCCTTCCTTGTTAGCAAGTGCTGTGCGCAATCTCGCTATCTTTTCATTTGCTTTTCCCATATTATTACCTTCCTTCTGTTTTCAGTATTAGTGTAAAAAAACACTTGTAAAACTCCCTGCGTGAAAAGCTTCGCTTTTCACGCTGCTACCATTGTGCTGGCAGATACTTTTGCACATCTTCCTTCGTTATTATACGCTTGGGAAGATATGCGATATTGGGTATGGTTTTGCCGTTAAACCAGTCCGCCGCAAGCTTTACAGGAGTTGCACCGTCTGCTTCGGCTGATTGATATGTACTTGCATATATGTCTCCAACATTTATCGCGTTCATGCCGATTTTTGAATTGCCGGCGGCAACGATTATTATGTCTGTACGGCCTGCATTTTTGCACGCATCGATAGTGCCAAGAATTTGTGCCGAATCATCAGCACAGACTATTCCTTTGAGATTTTTACCAAACCTGGTTATCCAGTCCGATACAACCTGCTTGGATTTTACCGCATCAAACCCCGGTGATTGGACATCCAATGTTTTTATATTCGGAGCGTATATACTCAATTCAGATATCGGGCCCATCATCCTTGAGTAATATGGCGACCCGCCTGGAATGTGTGTGAGGTAGGCTACTCCACCTTTTTTACCCAGCTTGTCAGCAAATGATCTTGCCAGCATCCGAAATTGTCCCCAGTCGTCCGGTCCCGAAAATGACAATGAATATTGAAAGGCCTCGGTGTCCGGTATGGTATTGAACATTATCAACGGAATATTAGCTTCGTTTATCTTTTTTGCCTGTTGCACAGAAGCTTTGGCATCAATCGCAACCAGTAATATCATATTTGGCTTTTCATTAATTGTTTTATCGATTATTTGATTTTGAGTATTTAAATCGTAATTGGCTGATAATAGCTTATAGTTCATTTTATAAGCATCTGCAACCTTTTTGGCACCTATGCCTGCCGCGGTCCAGTAAGGGTGGTCTCCGGCGACAATCATCACTACTTTCCTTCCTATAGCGCCATTTAGGGGGGATACCGGAAGGTTTGTTTTCTTAATATTCCATGCAACAAATTCGGCATCATACCAATGTAATGGATCTGTTTCAGGTAAAGAAAGCGGATCGCTAGGTCTTGCTGGAATCGTCTTTTCTTCAAAAGGAAGTATGAGAGGTTGACCGTCGTTTGATTTCAAACCAGAGACATCGATTTTAAGTGAGGCTTCGAGATTTTCTTTCGTACCGGGTGACACTACAACACTTCCCGCTGATGATGAAAAGTCAGACCCGACCGGACCTGTTGGATTATTACAGCCTGCAATACTTATCGATATTATGAAAAATATCATGACTACGACTGGTATTCTCTTCATAGCATATCCTCCACTTTAATCAGTCAAAAATTCAAAAACTGTAAAATGAGATGAAATACATCGTATTCCTATTTTATACCTTTTCCCTGTTTTTGTCATAGTATTTTATTAGAAAGGCTGTCACCCCGAAAACCTAAGGTGACAACCTTTGCGAATGTCAATCAGAAAATTTGACAACAACTATTTTCTGTACGTTTTTCATGTTGTTTAGTAAAACTCCGCGCGTGAAAAATTACTTGTAAAATGCAGGGGACGTTCTATCATTTTGCACTGCTCTATCGGTGGAAAATGATAGAACTCCCCGCGTGAAAAGCTTCGCTTTTCACGCTACCATTGTGCCGGCAAATAACTTGCTACGTTGTCTTTTGTTATTATTGCCTGAGGAAGATAGAATGCGGCATTCGGCCCAAGCTCTACGCCATTGAAGTAATCGGCAACAACCTTTATCGGGATAGCTCCGTCTGCTTCAGCGGATTGATATGTTATAGCATAAAGTTTTCCTGCTGCTACAAGGTCCATACCAACTTTGGAGTTTCCTGCTGCGATGACTTTAATGTCAGTTCTTCCGGCTTCTTCTAATGCCTGTGACACACCGAGTGCCTGTGCAGAATCGTCAGCACATACTATCGTAGTTAATTCTTTTCCGAATCTTGTAAGCCAGTCTGCAACGACCTGTTTGCACTTAGGAGCATCAAATCCAGGTGACTGGATGTCAAGTTTCTTCATGTCGGGATATTTTTCTTCGAAGAATTTAATAACATTAGTTGTACGGGCAAAATAAGGTGATCCACCTGGGATATGTGTGATGTAAGCTACACCGGCTTTTCCGTTGACGGATTTTGCGAGAGCTTCGGCCAACAGCCTGAACTGTCCGAAATCATCTGGTGCAGAAATCGCGATACAATATTTCATAGCTTCATCTGTAGGGATCATGTTGAAAGGCATTGCAGGGATTTTGGCATCATAGAGTTTTTTGAATTGTTGTACTCCTGCTTTTGCATCTAGAGGGGCAAGCAGTACAAAGTCCCATTTCTCTGCTATTGCTTTGTCAACGAACTGGTTTTGCTGATTCAGGTCACCGTTGGGGTTCCAGACTTCAAATTTAGTCTTGTACGCTGCCGCTGCTATTTTGGCTCCGTTGCTTACAGCGGTCCAGTAAGGGTGTTCTGACTGTTGAATCATGACAATTTTTTTGCCGATTATGCCGTCTTTTGTTGAAACTAATACGGGCTCTTTAACAGTCTGTCTGCCGGCGTACTCGATGTTCCACATATCAAGTGCCTCTTTTTCTGTTGGCTTTGCGGGCACATCTCTTGTGACACCGTACTTGAGAAGAATCTGGCCGTCACTACCCTTTACCTGTGATACATCGATTTTGAGAGATTCTTCGAGATTTGTCGATCCTGATTCAGCTTTGCTTGTTGAATCGGATGATGCGGCCGGTGTCCCTGTTGAACAGCCGGAGAACGCAAGCGTGAGAATTGATACCAATAGGATGAATGTTACCAGGATTAGATTCTTTTTCATGACTTTTTCCTCCTTTTATTTTAAACGGCTTCTGCCGTTTATTACAGCTTAAAACTTTCTAATTTATTTTCAGGTTTTAGTTGTCTGTTTTTCAAGCTTTCTTTTTTCCTTCATTTCAGCGGCTTCCTTCATAAGTGCAACTCGTTCACCCTTCTTAAGGCTTTGTTTGTACAATGAGTATGATTCATAGATAACAACCAGTCCAAGCAGGACACCGGCGGCCAGAACCTGGGCATCAAATCCGAATCCGAGAATTATAAGACCATTGAAAATCGATTGTATTGTGAGAACTGCAAATGCTGTTTTGATAACGCTTCCGCTTCCCCCGGTCATAACAGTGCCACCAATTATCGTAGCTGCCAGCACCAGCATCAGAGGATTTATACCCCTCTCACCATAGTTAGGAACAGCAGCATTCATTGAGACTGCAAACAACACGCCGGCTAGGGCTGCTGTGAATCCGGATATTATAAAGCTCCATATTATTTTTCTATCGGTATTGATACCTGCATGCCACGCAGCTTCCTTGTTGCTTCCAACCATCAGGAAATCCCTTCCCCATTTTGTTTTTAATAACAATATTTCAAAGAAAATCAGAACCAGAACAACCACTACGAACCTTATCGTAAATACCTGTAGATACGGTACATTTAAAAACGGCTTTTCGAGAACGTTTACGAGTGCGGAATTATCTGCACTTATTGTATTGCCTTTGCTATATGTATATACAAAGCCTGAGAGTGTTGTAAGCATGCCGATTGTTACTATAAAAGAATGCACTTTGATTTTTGCTACCAGTATGCCGTTAACAATCCCGACGAAAACCCCTGCAAGCAGCGCCAGCGCAATTGAAACCACCCAGGCAAGTGTTACTGCCTTCATTCCACCTGCATCGCCACCGAAAACCATATAAAATCTATTGAATTCTCCCATCGCAACAGCAGCGCCTACGTTTATAACCGCGCCAACTGAAAGATCAAAGTTACCGCCTATCATGACGAACGTGAACCCTATTCCTACCATCATCGGTAAAAGACTCGCTTTCAACATTGGAACAATATTTCCGGTGCCGAGGAATTGCGACTTGCCGATGGACATGATGACAAAAACCAGAAACAGAAATACATATATTCGATTGTTATTTAGATTCTGTATTATTTTTGTCTTGTCAGCTTTTAACCCTTTCATATTAAGCATAATCTCTCCCCAACTTTCTGAGTGATCTGGCATTGACTGCTACCACAATGATAAATATTCCACCCGTTATCATCTTTTGAGTAAAGGTTCCAACTCCAAGCAATGCGAGGATATTGTTGATAAGTCCCAGAGTGAAGACGCCCCCGAACACCCCTATCATACTGCCCCTGCCGCCTGCAAGACTCATGCCGCCGAGAATTATCGCGGTAACAGCCATAAAATCATACCCCTGGCCGACATAGAATGCACCGACCTGGTTTAGCGAAGTTAGAAAAACACCTGCGATTGCTGCACATATCGATGAAGCCATGAATGCAAGGACGATAGTCCTGGTACAATTAATTCCTGACATTTTTGCAACATTGTAATTCGAACCCACTACTTTGAGTTTATTGCCAAAAGTGGTTCTGGACATTATGATGAAGCCGATTATCATGACCGCAAACATTACAAACAAAACAAGCGGCAGCCCAAACGGATATGTCATTGCAAGACCGTTAAAAGCGGCTGCTTTGCTTTTTAAATCTATTCCCATGATATTAGGGTCGAGTTTTGCCATCAACGGTAGAAAAAAACCTGTCTGGTAAGTCTTTTCTGTTGCCATATCAGGATATATCTGCGTACCCTTGTATGACCACCTTACAAGGCCCTCCAGAACAAAATTCATAGCTAGTGTCCAGATGATTGCATTTGTTCTTAGCTTGCCGACGAGAAACCCGTTTATCAGTCCGATAAGTGCACCTGTCATAACAGCGGCTATAATTCCGTATATAAGTCCATAACGCATGAATTCTACACATATGACACCTGATATAGCCATTGTCATCGGAGCGGACAAATCTCCGTACTGTCCCGCATAAAGCACAAAGGAAATTCCTGTTGCCACTATTCCCAGATAAGACACAGCATTCAGAATGTTGAGAAGATTTTTGCCGCTAAGGAAATCCTTTGAAACGAATGTTCCGACTATGGTAAAAATCGCAATCATGAAAAACACGCCGAACCTTGTCAGGAATACAGTAACAGAATTCTGCTTGGTCTTTCTGCTGTCTTGTTTTATTTTTGTTGTTACAGTATTTTCCACTTTAGCTACACTCCTCTATCCGCTGACAGCCATTGGCAGCCAGCAATACTTTGTTTTCATCTAAATCGCCTTTAAGTTCATCAATAATATGACCCTGTTTTATTGCGATAACCCGGTCTGACAGAGCTACAAGTTCAGGCAGGTCGGATGAGAGCAGCAAAACAGCGACACCCTCTTCAGCCAGCTTGACTATGGTCTCATGGATCAGTTTTTTGGCTCCTACGTCCACACCTCGGGTAGGTTCATCAAGTATAAGCACCTTGGGTTTTGTCGAAAGCCATTTTGCAAGAAGTATCTTCTGCTGATTTCCGCCGGACAGATTAGATGTCCCGACACTCGGATCATGAGGATAAATGGTTAATTTCTCGTATAGGTCTCTAATTATCCCTCTCCCGCGTACAGGAAAATAAAATCCGAATTTCGAAAGTCTGCCTATTATTGATGAAAGTATGTTTTCGCGGTTTGTAAGTCTAAGTGCGAGGCCTTCCTGCTTGCGGTCCTCAGTAAGATATGCTATTCCCTTTTCCAGCATTTTATTCATATTTACAGCTTTAACCGGAGCCCCGTCAAGAATTATCTGACCGTCATCAATTTTGTCAACGCCGGCAAGACATCTTCCGAGTTCTGTTCGTCCTGCACCGGCAAGCCCAACTACACCAAGGATTTCACCTTTGTAAAGATTAAACGATATATCATGAATGAAGCCATAATGAGTAAGATTTTTTACCTCTAGAATCTTGCCCTGGGTATTTGTAATACGTTGTTTGTAGAAATCAGTTACTTTTTGACCGATCATCATCTCGACAAGACTTTCCTTTGTCACTTCACTTATATCACAGGTTTTGATTTTCTTGCCGTCTCGCAGAACTGTAACCCTGTCGGCTATCTCGAAAACCTCATGAAGATGGTGGGAAATATATACAATAGCCATACCTTGTTTTTTTAAATCCCTTATTATTTCAAATAGCATGTTTACTTCTTTGTTCGAAAGAGCTGATGTAGGTTCGTCCATTACCAGTATTTTGGGATTGCCTTTAAGTACTTTTGCCATTTCAATCAATTGTGATTCATGCTGGCTTATATTTTTCATAATTGTAGCAGGATCGATTTTCTTGTCCAGACGCACACGTGCAAGTGCTTTAACAGACTCTTCACGCAGCATTTTCATGTCAACGAACATCGCTTTGCCGGGGATTGCGCCCGCATATATGTTCTCCTGCACACTCCTGTTGTATGCAATGCTTAGCTCCTGATAAACCATTCCGACCCCGTCGGTTTTTGCTGTTATCGGCGAGTGCAGCATAACTTTTTTTCCGTCTATAAAAATATCACCCGTGTAATCATCATATGATCCTGCCAGAATTTTCATCAGCGTTGACTTGCCTGCACCGTTTTCTCCCATTAAGGCATGAACCTCACCTGGTCTGACTTCAAAATCGACACCGTCAACTGCCAGCGTTCCGGGAAAGCGCTTGCTTATATTCTTCATTTCCAGCGCTATTGTTTGCTGTTTCATAATAAATGCATCACCTTCTTTCTGTTTTTCTTCTACAATATGAGTATAGTTTTCAGAATTGGTTTTGTTAATACAGAAATTTTATATGCATAGTCGTTTTTTTTGGATGTATAATAGTGTTCTTGACGGTTGTATATCCCCGTGATATTCTTGATTTAGACTCTAAAGATTTTCTTGTTGCACAATTTTTCTTTATTTGGTTCTTTGGATTTGGAGGATATGTGTTTTGTATAAGATTTTGATTGTTGACGATGAGGATATCGTAAGAAATTCTATTGCAAGTCTTATTGACTGGAAAAGCCTCGGATTCGATGAGGTCTATCAGGCGGAGAACGGAATGGTAGCATTGGATATGGCTGTCAAGTTCAAGCCGGATGTCGTTTTGACTGATATACGAATGCCTTTTATGGATGGTCTGGAGCTTTCAGCAAGGCTTCGCGAACAGATTCCTTCTGTCAATATCGTTATCTTAAGCGGTCATGATGAATTTAAATATGCCAAGGAGGCAATGACTTACGGAGTACTTGACTATCTGCTGAAGCCCATAGGTCCGGATTCACTTTCAGAGAAAATGGCGGAGATAAAAGACAAGCTTGATGCAATAAAAAACGAGCAGGCATATCTCGAGAAAATGAGAAGCCAGATCCACCAGAGTCTTCCTCTCCTCACTGAGAAATTTCTGAATTCCATTATCACCAATAACTTCGTCAAAAAAACATATCCGAATATGCTGGAGTTTCTTGCCATACCTTTAAATGAAGGCCCTTTTCTTGTAAGTGTCATCGAACCCGACACCAGCGAGACAAGTGAAAATGATTCCGAATTGTATTTGTTCGCTGTACAGAATATTGCAAAAGAATCCTTGCCGCCAAGCAATCCTATATTCACTGATTCTGAAGGTAGAATAGTCATTATTTTCAGTTTGGACCCGTCGTTTTCGCAGGAAGCCTCACACGAGTCCGTACTAGAATTGTTGAATATTATGAGCACAAATGTCAATCTTTATCTAAAGATCAAAATGACTGCATCTATGGGGTCTATTGTCAGCAAACTCGGAAATATCTACATGTCTTACAATGAAGCGCTTTCTGCCCTGGAATGCAAATATACACTTGGCAAAAATAAAATTTATGACATTAATGATATGAACTATGTCGAATCTGCAATTGTTTACCCGCACGATGCCTTCTCGGAATTTTTAAACGCAGTTAAATCTACTAATCAGGATTTGATCAAGAATGCCTCACAATCAATAACTGCTGCATTGAAAAGCGAACAGGTAATTTCCATTGCCAATATCAAACTGGTTTTTATTGAAATAATAACCTCTTTGTTAAAGCTTCTTGCAATAACCAAGGGCACTTCACGGTCAGTCTGGACGGAGGGGCTCTCATTGTTCGGCGAACTTGACAGGCTTGATACGATTGACTCATTTGCCGAGACAGTTACAGGTTATGCTTTGAAGGTATCATCCGAGTTATCACTGTCCAGGGCAAAAGGAAGCAACAGCATTGTGTCAAATGTAGTTGATTATTTAATGAAAAACTATCAGCAGGAGGACATTTCTCTGCTGTCTGCCGCCAAATACGCCTCGGTTAATCCATCCTATCTCAGTACTCTATTCAAGAAGGAAACAGGTAAGAACTTTGTAGATTATCTTAACCGTGTAAGAATAGACAAGGCAATCGACCTTCTGCGCACTACAGATCTGAAGGCATATGAAATCGCAGGACTGACTGGTTTTGCCAACCCCCATTACTTCAGCATCCTCTTCAAGAAGATGATAGGCGTATCACCCTCAGAATTCAAAAGCGGTGACCATTCATGAAAAAAGAATATAATAACAATAACAATAACAATAACAGCAACAGCAGCAAAAATAGTAATAATAATAATAATAATAATAGTAATAATAGTAATATAGAAAAAAATTATTTTGCTGCAAATATTTACAATAAAGTTAAATTCCCCTTTCTAAGCAAAATTTTCTTTGGACTGCGAAATAAAATGTTCATTTCTTTTTCCATTGTAATCATGTTTGCCGTTATCTTCATGTCGTATTTCACAGTTGTCAGGTATAGCCAGACACTACAGACAAACAACATAAAATACTCGAACCAGGTTATCGGAAATCTTATAAGAAATCTTGATGATTATATCAACGGACTTGAAGGAATAACAAATTTAGCCATATATAACCACTATATACAGACATATCTGCTTGCACAACGCGAACTGCCTGCAGGTGAAAAGCCTTCTAACGGTACATCACAGGGGAATGATAACTCCCAGAGTTTTGAAATGAGTCTTGAACTTCTTGGCAATTTTATATATACACGGAAGGATATCGCCTCTATTTTGCTTTTTAAGAATGACAAGTTGACTTTATTCAAGAGTACAAACTTAAATATCGACACATCGTTTGCATTCAAGAACGAGCCTTGGTACATCAACACTCAGAAAGCGGGCAACACGCCTGTCATAACAGGTCCCCACCTGCAGTCATATCTTTTCCAAAATGCAGAAACGGTTTTTTCTGTCAGCAGGATTATCGAGGGATATGATGGACGAGGATCGGTCGGTACAATACTTGTCGATACAAACCTTAAAGTGGTTGATGAACTTTGCAACTCTGCCGAATTGATAGGAAACGGGTATATTTTCGTTATAGATGACAATTCAGATGTGGTTTTTCATCCTGACAACAAAAACAGGATTACAGCTAATCCTGACAAAACCCGTAATAATGTCTATGAAGATATAATGCCGCTTTTCGGCAAATCTGATGCCGGCTCTTTTACCTCGATAATCAACAATGAAAAGGAACAGCTTGTCTTCAAGAAAATGCCCAGAACCAATTGGACTGTTGTTGCTGTAACTCCTTATAAGGACATGGTAGCGGACACGCGAAATATTCAAGTAACAGTCGTAATCGCAGGATTGATTTGCCTGATTGTTCTTTTTGCTTTGATTCAGTTTCTTGCACGAAGATTTACAAAACCGATTATCTCCCTTACCAAAATGATGAACCAGGCGGATGAAGGCAACCTGAACATTCGCTCCGACATCCAGACCAATGATGAGATAAGCACTCTGTCACACAGCTTCAACAACATGCTCGAGCGAATTGACTCGTTAATGAAAGAAGTGGTACTGGAACACGAACTAAAGCGCAAGTCAGACCTCAAGGTCCTGCAATCGCAGATCAACCCCCATTTCCTATATAACACTTTGGATTCAATAGTCTGGATGATAGCCGGCAATAACAAGAATGCCATTAAAATGATTGAAGCGCTTTCGCGTTTCTTTCGAATCAGTCTCAGCAAAGGACAGGATCTTGTCACACTTTCCGATGAACTTGAGCATGTAAGAAATTATCTTATAATCCAGGGAATGAGATACCAGAATAAGATTTTGTTTGACATCAATGTTGACGAATCGCTTATTAATTATATGACACTGAAAATCATCCTGCAGCCTTTGGTAGAAAATTCAATTTACCACGGGATAAAGAACAAGGACGAAGAGGGGCATATAAATATTTCAGCAGAAATTGTCGAAAATGATCTTATCATATCCGTCGCCGATGACGGTGTTGGAATGGACGAAGAAACATGCAACGACATTTTGAAGGAGACTTTCGTACAAAAGCATCCCAGTGGTTCCGGAATCGGAGTACGAAATGTCAACTCGCGTATCAAACTGTATTTCGGAGATGAATACGGCCTGTCATTTAAAAGCGAGCTCGGAGTCGGCACTACTGTATATATCAAGCTGCCTTTGATTTTGGAGTGATTTTGGGAAATAAGAATACCCAAATCCTATTGAGTAAAAGATATAAATATTGTATGATAAAATAGATTTTGTTGAATAACATTTTTCGATTTTTACAAGACATAATTCTGATAAAGCGATTCTCATTCAAAAACTTATTGCTTTTTCTTTTTAGATATATTGACAAGACTTAAATTTGCTATAGCGGAGGGTGAATGTGAACTATATATTAATGCATAAAAGCGTTCCGGTGGTTGGTCTCGTTATTGATGATGTGACCGGCAATATAATGGATATTGAAGAATGCTACAATGCAGAGCATTTACCCGTTGGAATTATCCTTCACCAGGGAAATCTTGACCGTGAGAAACTCAACAAGTGGTGGATTGGCCGTTCTATACCTGCAAGCCGCAGCGGTATCAGAGATGCACTGGAATTTATGAATATCTCCTATACTCCGTTGCTGCTAACGAAATGTCTGGGACTCAGTCTTTCCGACCAATATTGGGTAAGACCCACTAATGCTAACACTAACACTAATACTAATACAGAATGGGAAAAGGTAAACTTCTTTGATAATTCATTTTCAGAGGATGTGGGCAATGCTTTATTTGGTAGAATGAACAAAGGAACAGGCATAGACTTCATGTCACCTGATAACACATCAGATGGATGGCTAAAAAAGAAATGGATTATTGCTGATGGCAAACGCTGTCTGGTAAAAGGCGGAAGCGGTGCGACACAACAAGAGCCGTTGAATGAACTTTTAGCCACTGCAATAATGAAAAGACTAAAAATTCCACATACCCCTTATTCCCTGATTTGGGATGACGGATATCCATACAGTCTATGCGAGGACTTTGTAACAAGCAAAACAGATCTCGTAAGTGCATTCCGTATTATGGAAAGTGCAGAAAAGGACGATAACCAATCAAAATATGAACATTATATAAAATGTTGTAATAATTTTGGAATAAACGGAATCAGAGAAAGTCTTGACCAAATGCTGACTCTTGATTTTTTGATTGCTAATGAGGACAGGCATTTTAATAACTTCGGAGTTATCCGAGACGCTGACTCCTTGGCCTTTGTAGGATCTGCACCCATTTTTGACAGCGGCACCTCAATGTGGCACGATATTCCAACCATAAATATATTTGGATCTATGGACATGCCAAGTAAGCCTTTCGAAAAAACTCATTTAGAGCAGATAAAGCTTGTCAGCAGCTTTGAGTGGTATGACAAAAATTCATTAAATGGTATTGATGACGAGTGGAGCGATATTCTAAAAATGTCCCCTTTTATAGATGTGTACAGACGAGACGCCTTGGTAGAGGCGTTAAAATATCGTGTAGAAGAATTGGACAGAATAGTAATGGAGGATGGTGAAGGGTAAGTCCAAGAAATTTTACTACAAGTATTACTTAATTTTATGAGCACAATGTCCAAGAGCATCATGCACAGCTTCCATTACCATCTCATTTACAGTTGGATGTGGATGTATAGCGCCGCCCATCTCCTTTAAAGTGCTTTCCAGTTTCAATGCGATAAGGCCCTCGCCTATCATATCAGTGGCATTTGCAATAAACATATGAAGCCCTAAAAATTCTCCTGTTTTTTTATCTGCCACCACCTTGACAAATCCGTCTGTTTCTCCCATAACAAGTGATTTCCCGTTACCTGCCGCATTGAATTTACCAACAAGAGTATCTATACCACTGGCTTTTGCCCTGTTTTCATCCATTCCAACGGTTGCAATTTCAGGCTCGGTGTAAATGCAAGCTGGTATTAGCTTAAAATCTGCTTTTTCTCTCGTTTCATGAATCAAATTATGTGCTACAACCATCCCTTGTTCTGATGCCGCATGAGCAAGCATTGCCTTGCCATTAACGTCACCTATGGCAAAAATATTTTCCACATTTGTTGCACAATAATCATCGACGCTGACAAACCCTCTTTCTGTATTAACGCCTGTATTTTCTATATTCAGCTGATTAGTGTTAGGTCTTCTTCCTGCTGCCATTATAACCATTTCAACAGCTTCACTGGACTCAGACCCATTTTTTTCAAAGTGGCAAACACTAAGCCCGTTTTGTCGCTCGAATTTATTGATTTTTGAATCTAAATGAAACACTACACCCTTTTTTTCCATAGTTTTTTGAAGTGAATCGGCTATTTCAATATCGACACCGTTCGCAATTTGAGCCATGATATCTAGAATGACAACCTTGACTTCCAAAGAATTTAAAATAGTTGCAAATTCAAGTCCAATAACGCCCCCACCAACAATAAGAACACTTTTGGGAAGCTCGGTAAGGCTTAAAAATCCATCACTGTTTACCCAATTTATCGTATCCAGTCCATCAATATTTAAATTTGACGGGACAGAGCCTGTTGCAATAACAGCATTTTTAAAGCCTATTTTCGTTTCTCCAACCATCAGCATATCTTTATTGATAAATGAGGCAGTTCCTTGCATAAATGTGCAGCCGTTTCCTTTTACTAACCATTCTATACCTTTTCTAAGCTTTAAAACCACGTCATCTTTTCTCTTCATTATCTGCGAAAAATCAAAACCCGTTTCGCTGCATATTACTCCGAATTCTTTTGCCTTTTTAGCTTTTGTATACATTTTTGATGACTGCAAAATTGATTTTGTAGGAATACAGCCCCAATTTAAACAGGTTCCACCCAGGTGCTCTTTTTCTATCAGCACTGTTTTTAGCCCTTCCTGTGCGCATCGTATTGCACAAACGTAGCCACCGGGTCCTCCACCTATCACAGCAACATCATAATTTTCCATATATATTACTCTCCTATATTAAAAGGTATGGGGTTTGTAATAGCTTTTTTATATACTGTAAAAACTCTGCTGCAGGGGCTCCGTCAATGATTCTATGATCATATGTCAAAGATATTGTCAATATAGGACGAACCTCGATAGCTTTTCCTACACAGACAGGAGTTTCTGCAATTTTACCAATTGCAAGTATTGCCGCCTCAGGAGGGTTGATAACTGCTGTAAATTCATCCAAATCATACATACCAAGATTGGTTATTGTAAAAGTACCGTTTGAATATTCTTCCTTGGAGAGTTTTCCCTCTCTCGCTTTTTTTGCAAGAGTTGCTATATTCTCCGAAATTTCTTCCAGACTCATCAAATGGCTGTTTTTCAAGTTTGGTACTATTAAACCGTTTGGAAGTGCTACAGCAATCCCCATATTGACATAGTGTTTTTGAACGATCATGTTTTCGACAACTGATGAATTCAGCATCGGGAATTCAACTAAAGCTCTCGATACAACTTTTACTAAAATATCAGTATAGCTGACTTTCTTTCCATTTTCTTTAAGCTTTTCACGGAATCTTACTGTTTCGCTCATATCCACTTTCATTTTGTGATTAGCCTGTGCCATGGTATGAAGTGAATTAAACATATTATTAAATATGGCTTTTCTCATACCTGAGATTTCAATTACTTTTTCACTTTGAACTGCATTCTTTCTGTTATTCAGATAATTTATAACATCAGTCTTCATAATCTTTCCATTTATGCCACTGCCTTCAATATCGTCAACTAAAACACCCTCTAATTCGGCTAACTTATTGGCTGTCGGTGTAACTTTGACTACTTCATGGCTTAAAATATCACGTTCGATAATCAGTCCTTCGGGACCTGTACCGTTTACATTTTCAATATTTATTCCTTTTTCCTCCAGTCGCTTTTTTGCTAAAGGAGTGGCATAAATTTTTCCATCATTCTTTATATTTTGAGAGATGGCGGGAGAAGCACTTTCCCCAACCGCAGGGGTGTCTTCTGTAGCTTCTGAGGTTTTGCTTTCTATTAATAAAGACGAATAGTCTTCACCAGCTTCACCGATAACCGCGATTGTTTCAGTTATCGGAACTGTTTCTCCTTTTTCTCTCACAATTTTGAGAAGAGTGCCGGAAACCGCAGCATCTATTGTAATGGCTAATTTATCAGTTTCCATTTCAAATAAAGGTTCGCCCTCCTTTACAGCAGAGCCCTCCTGGACCAACCACCTTATTATAATTCCCTCAGTCATCTGAAGTCCTTGTTTTGGCATTATTACCTTTTGTGCCATTTTGCATTCCTCCTATAAATAGAGTGCTTTTTTTATTGCTTCATAAATATCCTGCTCTTGCGGAACAACAGCATTTTCCAGTGCAAGGTTAAATGGCAGCGGACATGCCTTTGCTCCCAGTCTTAAAACAGGTGAATCGAGGTATTTGAATGCCGCTTCAGTTATTTGCGA
>CAZZCN010000022.1:33132-38471 GCA_964652975.1 uncultured Oscillospiraceae bacterium
ATTTTTGCCTTGCCGCCGAATATATATCTTGTCTTGGCCACCTGGTTTATTATCTGGTCCATAGCAACCAATGTGAAATCCATGTACATGAGCTCCACTACAGGTCGCATTCCTGCGCAGGCTGCGCCGAGTCCCGCTCCTACAAATCCAGCTTCGGAAATCGGGGTATTACGTATTCTCTCCGCACCGAACTCTTGTAAAAGTCCTCTTGTACAACCGAAAATCCCGCCCTGCTCGGCTACATCCTCGCCCATGACAAAAACATTGCCGTCTCTTCTCATTTCTTCTGCCAACACGTCTTTTATCGCTTGTGCATATGTCTTGATACTCATTTTGCCACCTCCGTTGCTGTGACATTGCCGTCTCTTCTCATTTCTTCTGCCAATACGTCTTTTATCGCTTGTGCATATGTCTTGATACTCATTTTGCCACCTCCGCTGCTGGAACATAAAATACGTCATCCATTACATTTGCAGGGTCCGGTTCAGGGCTGTTGAGTGCAAACTCCGCCGCCTCGTTTACCAGCTCCTGTGCCTTGATTTCGATGGCATCCAATTCATCTTCTGTCGCCATTTTATTGTCAACAAGATATTTTCTCAAGTGCAAAATCGGGCATTTCTTCTTCCATGCCTCGACTTCCTCACGTGTTCTATAAACCTGCGGGTCGCCTGTCCAATGGCCAAGCCAGCGGTATGTCTTGAACTCTATCAATGTCGGTCCACCACCGGTTCTTGCGCGTTCGATGGCTTCATTAATGACTTTTTCAATTTCTAAGACATTGTTTCCATCAGCTGTCACCCCAGGCATGTCATATGCTATCCCACGGACTGAAAGGTCCTTTACTGCTGTTGCCTGACATTGCGGTACCGAAATTCCAAACCCGTTGTTCTCGCATACAAAAATCACCGGTAGTTTCCATACTGAAGCCAGATTTAGAGCTTCATGAAAAACACCTTGATTCGTTGCCGAATCTCCGAAAAAAGCAACAGCAACATTTGTCTCACCGCGCATTTTGGACGCCAGGGCAGCTCCGACAGCTATCGGGACGCCTCCTGCGACGATTGCGTTGGCACCGAGGTTGCCCTTTTCGAGGTCTGCGATGTGCATACTGCCACCTCTCCCCTTGCAGTATCCGGTGGACTTACCCATTAATTCCGACATTGCCCTGCCGAGCTCGGCACCCTTTGCGATGCAGTGTCCATGGCCTCTATGTGTGGATGCGATGTAGTCGTTATCTGTCAGATACGAGCACACCGTTGCGGGTATCGCCTCCTGTCCAATGCACAGGTGCACGGAGCCACGAAGCTTGTTTTCTTCAAAAAAGGATAAAGCTTTTTCCTCGAATTTTCTGATTTTGTACATCATGGAAAGGATATCCAGATAATGTTCCTTTTTCATTGTTTATTCTCCTCTCATAAGGTTTTTCAATATATCAACAATTTCAGTTGTATTTTCCGCAATATATACTCCGGCGCTGCGGAGGGCTTTCTCCTTGTTTTCGGCACTTCCGGTTCCGTCCGCAGATACAATCGCACCGGCGTGTCCCATGCTTTTGCCTTTTGGTGCGTTTTTGCCTGCGATGAGAGCAATTACGGGCTTTTTTACATGTTCCTTTATATACTCGGCAGCCGTCTCTTCTTCATTGCCGCCGATTTCGCCGATCAATACAATAACCTTGGTCTGCGCGTCATTTTCGAAAAGAGGAAGGATGTCCACAAATGCGGAACCAGGAATCATATCCCCGCCCACACCGACACAAGTGCTCTGCCCGATTCCTGCACCGGTCATCATAAAAACCGTTTCGTAGCAGTTGGTGGCAGATCTGGACATTATTCCTACATTGCCTTCGCTAAAAATCTTATGTGCCATAAAGCCCGCCTTTGATTTGCCGGGTGATATGATACCAAAAGAATTCGGGCCGATGACCCTCACGCCTTTTGCCTTCGCGGTATGGTATACTCCCATCATGTCATGAACAGGCACATGTTCGGCTATAGTTATAATAAGCTCTATTCCTGCATCAATCGCTTCATAGGCGCCTGCCGCGGTATGCATAGCCGGGACAAAAATCACACTTGCGTTGGCACCGGTCTTTTCTTTTGCCTCTTTTACCGTATCAAAAACAGGAATCCCGCAAACGCATTCCCCTCCTTTGCCGGGAGTTACACCGGCGACAATATTGGTACCATATTCCAGCATCTGCTCCGTATGGAACATTCCCTCGCGTCCGGTTATTCCCTGGACTATTAATCTTGTGTTTTTATCTACTAATATGCTCATTATTTTTCCCCTTAAACAGTTATCGTACATTCCAACAAAATTTGTATCCACTAATTATTTAATTGTTTGAGTGCTTAATCGTTATTACTTTTTTCCTGTATTTTACAAAAATCTCCCTTTCAGTTTCACAAGCTCGCTCACGCCCTCCAAAAGGCCCGACACGTAAGTCACTTCCTCCAGAGATTCCAGAATTTCAAGTCCCTGTTCCTTGTTGGTTCCTTCAAAACGCACTATAATCGGTTTTTTTATGACTGCAGCTTCAAGAGCCAGTTTGATTCCTGCGGCAACCTCGTCGCAACGCGTGATTCCGCCGAATATATTGATGAAAAGCATTTTCGTCTTTACATCAGAAAGTATTATTCTGATTGCTTCCTTGATCCTGTCGCTTGTCGCTCCGCCACCCATATCCAGTGAAGCTCTGACTGACATGCCGTTTTTCGATATCATGTCGATGCACGACATTATCATGCCTGAGCCGTTGCTCATAACCGCGATATCTCCGTTTTCATCGCATGGGATATAAAGGAATTTGAAACTCTCAGCCTCCTCTACCAGCGGGTGCCTATCCTGTGTCTTTGAGTAGGCAAGAAGGTCCGGCATTCTCTTAAGTCCGCTGTCATCTATCGAAACCTTCCCGTCCAATGCGAGAAGATCGCCTTCAGTGGTAATTGCAAGGGGATTGATTTCACACAGCATGCAGTTGCAGTCGCTGAACATTACGAAAAGTCTCTTGATGAGGTGGTTCAGCTGTTTGGATTGCTCCGGTGTCATATTTGCCTTTGAAGCAAGATATCTTGCGGTGTAGTCCCTGAGTCCTATGGCCGGGTCTATAACAACCGTGTGAATCGCCTCGGGATGTTCTTTCGCCGTAAGTTCGATGTCGATTCCGCCCATTGGTGAGAATATTATAACCGGACATTTTGTCTTCCGGTCAAGGATGATTGACAGGTAGAGTTCTTTTTCGATGTTGGTTTTATTTGTGACCATGACTTTTTTGACGATATGGCCTTTGATATCCAGCCCGAAAATGCTTTCGGCGGAAGCTTTCAGTTCATTATCGTTTTCGGCGAACTTGATTCCACCGGCCTTTCCCCTGCCGCCAACCTGGACTTGAGCCTTTAAGACGACAGGGTACCGGATGCCTTTGCATTTTGTAATAAGTTCTTCTGCTGTGTCTGCAACTATTCCTTCCGTTGCTGGAATGTCAAATTTGCAAAAAAGTTCTTTGGCCTTATATTCCATCAAATCCATATCTTATTCACCCCATATTTCTTTGTCTGTCGGCACTTTGTTGTCCTTAAGAAAATAAGCTATCCTGGTAATATTAAGCAGATGCTTGTAATCGAAATTCTCGGAAATGCTGTTGCCGCCCCATGACGCACACCCAAGCGTTGTGGTCGGTGCAAGGCTGTTAAAAAAACTTCCGCCGTTCATCGTAGAACATATTTGATTGATCAAAACCCTTGAAACGGTCAAAATTTCAGCAGCCATCTCGATGTTTGCAACATTGTTGGAATGTATGCTCACGCTGTGGCCTCTGCCATCGATATCAAGGTTGCTCTGAGCTATGTCAATGGCATCCTTGAAGGTTTTGTACTTGTATGTCGAAATCACCGGACACATTTTCTCTTTTGAAAGTATGTCCATTGCCCCCGGGCCATCGGCTTTGAGTAAAATAACCCTTGTGTCTTCCGGTACTTCGATTCCGGCAAGTTCCGCCACCTTTGTTGCAGGCATTCCGACAAGGTCCTTGTTCATAATTCCGCCCGGGAAAAGTATATCGGCTACCTTGTCTTTTGTTGCCTTGTCCTCGATGTAAAAGCATTGCCTTTTCTCAAATTCTCTGATTATATCGTCGTAAAGCTCCTCGGGAAGTATAACTGTCTGTTCGCCGGAGCATATTATTCCATTGTCGAATTCCCTGCCGTCAATTATTTTAGGAACGGCTTCTGTGTAATCCATGTCGCGGTCTATTATGCATTGAACGTTGCCTACTCCTACTCCAAAAGCCGGTTTGCCGCTACTATAAGCCGCCTTTACCATTGCCATACCACCGGTTGCGACAATGACATCAACCGCGCTCATCAACTCGCTTGATAATTCAACTGACGGTTCTTCGATCAGTTGAATCAGGTTGCCCGGTGCGCCTAATTTGTCCAGCTGTTCATTAAACATGTCGATAACAGTCTTGGCACAGCGTTTTCCTCTGGGATGAGGGGCTATGATAATGGCGTTTCTACCCTTTAAGGCAAACATGGCATTGCTCATCGGAGTGACAATCGGATTGGTGCATGGGGTTATTGCTCCTACAACCCCCACCGGCCTCGCTACTTCTGTGATTCCTGTTATCTCATCCCGTTTGATAATGCCAACGGATTTTTTTGTCTTTAAATTATTCCATATGATTTTGGCCTTGCCCTGGTTCTTTTTTACCTTGTGTTCGTAGACGCCCATCCGTGTCTCTTCAATTGCCATTTTTGCCAGTATTTCCGCATTGTCATACACAACTTTGGCTACGGCTTTGACAATGGCGTCCACCTGTTCCTGGCTGAATTTCTCGTATTCGGCTTGTGCCACCCTTGCTTTGGTAACCAGTTCCTTTATAAGCATTTTGCTATCCATTGTTTTTCTCCTTTCTATATTCTGGCAACACCAGTATCGACTGCCGCTTTTGCTACAGCTTTTGCAACAGCTTTCCCAACTCTGTCATCAAATGGTGCAGGTACTACATATTCAGGGTTTAGTTCATCTTCGGTTATCAATTCTGCAATAGCTTTCGCTGCTGCAATTTTCATTTCATCATTAATATCGCTTGCTCTAACATCCAAAGCACCTCTGAATATTCCGGGAAAAGCAAGCACATTGTTTATCTGATTGGCAAAGTCTGAACGACCGGTTCCAACAACCTTTGCTCCAGCCTCAAATGCCTCATCAGGCATAATTTCAGGCGTAGGATTTGCCATAGCAAAAATAATTGGATCCTTTGCCATGGTCTTCACCATCTGTTTAGTAAGCATACCTGCAGCTGAAAGTCCGATAAATACATCAGAGCCTGCTAT
>CAZZCN010000023.1:0-13050 GCA_964652975.1 uncultured Oscillospiraceae bacterium
CGCCTTGGTTGTTGGTGGTATACCTCCTCTTGTCACGATGCTTGCTCTTGAACTTCGGGAATCCTGATAAAGGATTCTGACGGAAGTTCTTGAATGCGTTCTTAACATTAAGTTGAGCATTTGAAAGGGCAAGACTGTCAACTTCCTTAAGATACACTAAATCTTCTTTGAAACTGGCGGGAGTCTTGGGTTTTTGCCTTTCGAATATCCCTGAGCCAAGTTTTGACCGCTCATATAACTTGATACTGTCCTCCAAAATAAGGTTATACACTTTCCTTACACATCCAAACGTCCTGTTAATTAGAAGAGCCTGTTTATTGTTGGGGTATATGCGGTACTTGTAAGCGATGTTCATAGGTAGGTCTCTCCTTGTAGTAAAACATTTAGCATGAGTAATTCAAAAATTGCATTTATGCGGGGAAGGATTATGGAAGAATCAAAGATGGGCATGGGGAGATAATGGTCAGGATATGCGACAAGGGTCCGCTTGGATGCCTTGCATCCAATTGCAATATTTCGTATAACCAATAGAAAACTCTTAATATTGCAATAATGAAATCTTTGATTTCATAAGCGGACCTTGGGTCGTTTTCCTGCCTGCCAAACATTTTTTTCAATGATTTTCTATTGATGTTTTGCAATTATTTTTCGTCGGACAATTTTCAGTTTCATAATTGTTTGTTTTTGTCGTATATGCAATAATTTCAAGCATTACAGGTCTTTGTTAATACTGTAATTATACCAAAATTCTTGCGAAATTTCAACCTAATCTTACGCTTAATTCTGTGATTTCGGAATGTTTACACATGCTTAATATTTTGTTCGCTTTCGCTATAGATTTAGTTTTTATTGACGTGTAACAAAGTTTCTCCTTATAGTTTATTGTAGTGTAGCAATTCACCAGAAAATGTCTTATAATTTTCAAGGTACGGGTAGCAATTCATCTCCCACCTAATCTTCTCGCTATCGCGAGCAAGGTAGATTGGAGGAAGGAGACTTCTTGCTACAAGAGGTTAAACAAAGACTTATTATCTGCATGCTGGCACAAGCCAGGGGATGAGTTTTTGCTATTGCGAGAGTAGGTCGGTTTTTACAACAAATCGTATTTTCTTTATAGATAATTTTGTTTTGAAAGTGTAAAATAAAATTCAAAGCTATAGAATAAGAAGATAATAAGGAAAAATAGGTGTTAAATAAATTTTGCAAGAGGTATTATGGGTAAGGAAAAAATAGAAAAGACAAACGCTCTTAGAATACTTGACTCAAATACGATTATGTATCAAACACATGCATACGATGCTCCGGATGGTTTTTTAGATGGTGTATCGGTTGCTGCAATCATTGGAATAGATAAGACTTTTGTATATAAAACTCTTGTTTTGCAAGGCGTATCCAAAAATTATTATGTCTGTGTAATCCCTGTTGCAAAAGAGCTGGATTTGAAGCTTGCTGCAAAACATTTTGGAGAGAAAAGACTAGACATGATACCTGTAAAGGATATTACTGTGGTAACAGGTTACATCAAAGGAGGCTGCTCACCTGTTGGAATGAAAAAATTATTTAAAACGGCCATTTCAAGAGACGCACAAACCATTGATAAAATCACAGTAAGCGCAGGAAGAGTTGGTCTTCAGATGACCTTGAATGTTTCTGATTTAATCAAAGTAACAAGAGCAGAATTTGCAGACATGACATACAGCCAGTAAGTTGAGGTCATTATCTGCATATTCCAGACAACAAAAAACGGTAAGGCGCTAAACCCTTTTTACAGAATGAACTTGAATAGGCCGAAAAAATAACAGGAGAAACATATAAAAACGAAAAAGGTTTAAATGGCAGACAAGTGATCGACTTACTCAAAAAATATGATATATTAAACTATATCATGAGCTGTTATGGAGCGTTGCATACCACCGGTGACAGATATATTGTTGAGGATATCGACCTTTTTATTAAGGCAAGACTTTCAATGACGGCGAGTAAATAAAGTGAAATCAGGTAGTATCTGTGTGAATGTGTCGGCATTGAAGACAGCATTAAAGGTTCCTTAGAGAAATTCATTCTGTTGTTTGAAACTGGTCTTTTCACGAAACATTTCATTAGAAAAAATGTCAAGTAAAAGTGAATTATACTTGACATATATAACTCAAGTATAATAAAATGGAACAGAAAGGAGGCGAGTTTGTATGAATTACAATAGTGAAGTTATAAAACAAATAAACCTGTTTGAACCGAGTCAAATAATTGTTTCAAGAAAATTATATAAAGAGAAGTTGCTTTCAGTCCCTGAACTGACTTTTTTTAAAGTACTTGAACGAATGGTAAAAGACAATAAGCTAACTCGTATTTCGAAGGGAATATACTGCAGACCTAAGGAGTCCCGCTTTGGTATTATTAAGTCGAGTGATAAGGAAATTATTCAGTATTACACCGGCGAAAACAATGAATCCGGAATGGTTATTGGATATAACCTTTACAATAAATACGGGATTTCAACTCAGGTTTCCAAGCGAAAAGAATTGTATTCAAATTTAACGTCTGAAAACAAAAAAGTAGTTCAGAATGTTTTAATAAATCACGCTAATATTGAATTTTCTCCTTCCGTTATAAAGACAATTGAGGCATTTGAAATATTGCAGAATTACGATGAAATCGAAGATCTTGATAATGCAAAGCTGAAGGTATATTTAGAGAAGTATGCTAATAATTATAACGATACCGCAGCAAATCAAGTATTAATGAAAATGCACTATATGAAGAGAACGATCGCCTTTTTAGAGAAGATCCTAGAATATTATTCGGTAGAAAATTCATTGCATCATTACCTTTCGAAAACGTCAGTTTACAAAATGCCAACAATGCAAGAAATTTGTTAGTACAAGGCAGTATAGCAGGAAATGATATTCAATCATTTTCTAAAACTCAATATAACTTAAAAATTGCAATATAACATCAATAAGGATATAAAGGAAAAAAAGAGTTAAAACGATGTCTTATGGAGTTTATAGAGAAAATAAGCGCGAGTCCAGATGATGTCATTTGAAAATTCAATCATAGGGGAGAAAAAACAAAAATGATATATATAACAGGCGATACACACGGTGAATTTAGCCGCTTTACGGATTTTTGCCAAAGATTCGAGACCACGAAAAATGATATTATGATAATTCTCGGTGATGCCGGCATAAATTATTATGGTAAAAGAAAAGATAAGCTAGTGAAAGAGCATCTCCAAGCGCTACCGCTTACATTTTTCTGCATTCACGGTAATCACGAGATTCGTCCAACTACCATTCCGACCTACGAAAACCAGTTATGGAATAGCGGCTTTGTTTATTATGAGCCGGAATATAATAATCTCCTGTTTGCAAAGGATGGTGAAGTATATGATTTGGATGGTTATAAAAGTCTTGTTTTAGGCGGAGCTTATAGTGTTGACAAGTTTTATCGACTACAGAAAGGATACGGGTGGTGGGAGGATGAGCAACCATCGGATGAGATAAAACTAGACATAGAAAGTAAGCTTGAAGGAATTGACGGTATCGATGTAGTTCTATCACATACATGTCCATACAAATATATACCACGAGAGGTCTTCCTGGCCTGCGTAGACCAGTCAACGGTTGATAGCACCACCGAAGTATGGCTTGACACCATTGAAGAAAGCCTGAACTACCGTAAATGGTATTGTGGTCATTACCACACCGACAAAAAGATTGATAATCTTCAATTTATGTTCAAAAATATTGATGAATTCTATTCGTAGAGGAGAGATGAAATATGAATGAGTCTAAGGTTATGAAGGAACTTCGTGAGACAATTGTAATATTTCAGTGCTTTATTTTATGATATAATTCAGATGTTAATGCTATTTGTAAAGAAAGTGAGAGGCATATATGGCTGCAATTGAAATTTTTGACAATTATATTGATATAGGAATACAATCAAGACCGATAACATCAGGTCAGGAATTTGACATGGTGCAGGAATTCATTGATTATCGCAAAGAAACCTTTGAAGAAAGCTCAACAAAGCAGCTTGCTGTTTTTCTCGAAACAAAAATCAATGGATCTTATCCGGATATTATTTTTGCCGAATATGATCCAGCAATGTATGAATCATGGGGCAAAACGCGTAATACCTTAAGTATAAATGATATGAAAATTCTTCACTATATTTTTGTGAACAGGAAAGTCACATCACAACAAATAGTATCTGATTTATCGGTGAAATATAAGGACTTATTGTTTTCTATTGAGAGATTGTATGATTCAGAACTTATAGATAGAGTTGGCCAGGCGTGGGTGAGATTAGAGAAAAATATATTTGGTATAAGCAAAATCGAAGCAGTAGAAGCAAAAATCAATAAGTGGGACCAAGTAATGCAACAGGCAATTGTTAATAAATCTTTTGCATCAGAAAGTTCCATTCTTTCCAAGAGGAAAGGAAATCCGAACGATAATGTCTTTAATAGAATGTGTTCATTTGGCTTAGGGATATATCTATACGATGACAATAATTTTTCAAAAGTTGCGTCTGCAGAGAAAACCAAATTGCCTAATGATTACAATTCGATATTTATTAATGAGTGTATCGGGCGGGTATTAAACCACATTTAAAGGAGCAACTATGATAGTTGATGATCTAAAAAGTAAAATCAAGGGAATGGAAGTTATTAAAGCATATCCGCCCTCTGGACAAAAGCAGGTTTATTTAGTGAATACAGATGATTACAATACAGTCATCTTAAAAATCATCAAAAATATGGACGAACGCATAGAGCGTGAAATCGATGTCGTCAATAGTAATAATATCACAGGTGTTCCTAAAATTTTATTATTTGATAATATCGACATAAATGCCGAAAAATATTATTATCTCATAGAAGAATTTATTGATGGTGAAACGTTAAAGTCTGTTTTATCAAAAGGTGCCTTACCGGTTAAAGAGTCTTTGAAATTGCTCGAAGAATTAATACAGGTTGTTGTTGAATTAGAAAAAATCAACGTTGTTCACAGAGACATCAAGCCAGAAAATATTATATGCGGTACTGATAAAAAATATCACTTAATAGATTTTGGCATAGCACGCAATTTGAACCTTTCTTCGTTGACTTTTACGCAGATGGCAGTTGGTCCACATACTCCGGGATATGGTGCTCCTGAGCTTTTTCAATATAATAAAGCTACTATCAGCAGCAAAGCGGATTTGTTTTCTGTAGGTGTAGTGGTTTATGAATCACTATTTGGGAAACACCCATTTGTTACTGGAAATGAGATAGATATCAATGAAATTTGGTATAGGACAGCTACTGTCGCTGCAAAAAATTATATTATTGAAGGTGATACAGATAGCCAATTAATCGGATTTATCCAAACTTTGATGCAAAAACAGGTTAGCAAAAGACCGCCAAGTGCAAAAAAAGCTATGGAATGGTATCATGCAGTTCTTGACACATTAACATTATGATTTAAGGAGGGGACAAATTGCAGTTATATTTACAATTTGGACATGGAATGAAAGCATTAACAATTGAATTAGCGAAAAAATGGGGATCAGCAACAGTAATATTGAGCCCCAGGGACATGACTCCGGACCAGCTTAATTCATGGAGCAAAGAATTTCATAAGAACAATGTATCATGCTTATTTGATCCGCAATGTTATTGTCCTAAAAGCGAACTGAAAAAATTATCCCAATATTCTTATTGGGATTGTAATTTAAATACTAATTTGCAGTCGAATATTACTCATGTAGAAAAGCTAATTAAATCATTAAAGGAATACAACACCATAGCAAACACAAAAGCATATATTGTTCCAAATACTTTGCTTCAATACGACAGCGGATGGGAAAAACAATGGGTGTCTCAGTCGAAAAGCCTAATCAATGCAGCAAAAAAGATAATGAACGACAAATCGCTGTATATGACTTTGTCCTTCCCAAAAGATTTTCTAACACAAAGTGAAGACACTATTGAGCCGTTGATTCAAGAAATACTAAGTTGGGATGTAGAAGGATATTATGTCATAGCCGAGGCATTTGAGAAAAAATATCTTGTTGATAATCCGATGTGGCTCTCAAATATACTACAGATATGCGCTTCATTAAAACTCGCTGACAAAAAAGTAATATTTGGTTATGGCAATCATCAATTATTGCCACTTTCACTGTTAAAGGCTGATGCAATGGCTTCCGGAACATGGCTCAATGTAAGAAGTTTTACAAACAGATTTATTGACACAGATGATTTCAAAAGGAAAAGCACATGGGTTTATTATCCCAGCGCATTATCAGAATATAAATTATCCTTCATGGACTGGGCTTTTAATAATGGATATCTAGATACTATGAAATCCGATGATAATAATTATACAAATACGAGTATTGATAAAATTTTTAAATCCTCCGTACAGCCATCCGCTACAAGCTTTAATGAAACGGATGCATTCAGACATTATCTGATGTGCTTGAAACATCAAGTTGATATTTTATCAAAAGGAACATATAAAGAAACTTTGGCTATTAATGAAATGATGCTGAATACTGCCGAAAGAGAAATCGAGCGATTAGAAAAAGGCGGTGTTTATGCTCAAGCACGTAGTTTCAGAGACGTTATCGATGTAAACAGAGCCGCAATCCTAAAATTAGATAAGAATCGTGGATTTTCTTTAAATATGTCATGGAAAAATATGTAGCTATTGAAGGGAAATATTATGAATCAAAAAAAGTTTGAATCTATGCTTATTTTTCTCGTGCCAGAAGTAGTTTCCATTATTGTGGATACCAATAAGATAACCGAAACAGAAGCAACACAAATGTTTTACAATTCAAAAGTTTATGAATTATTAGAGGATGAAAAAACCAAACTGTGGCATTTTAGTCCACTTACACTATTTAATATGTTCGATGAAGAACAGAAAACAGGGGGGATTACTTTCCCCGTGGAGGGATAAACATCAGCAAGGAAGCAAAATTTATGATTTATTGCATTGAAACATATAAAAGCGAAAAAGGTTTAAATGGCAGGCAAGTTATCGACTTACTCAAAAAATACGATATATTAAATTATATAATGAGCTGTTATGGAGCGTTACATACCACCGGTGGCAGATATATTGTTGAGGATATCGACCTTTTTATTAAGGCAAGACTTTCAATGACGGCGAGTAAATAAAGTGAAATCAGGTAGTATCTGAGGATTTATATGCCTGTCTTGGCCATTATGTGCAGTTTTTAGCGCGTGTGAGTGTGGTGGCGGCGCGTAAAACCACTGATAGTATTTTCGATTACATTACAAATTCACTCTGAGGCTCTTTAAAGTGCGGGGTGGTTTTTCCAAATTGTTTGGGAATTCTCATGATTCGTTTTCCTCACTTACAGGAAAAATGGAGCTGAAAATCGGAACACCCCCGTATCTACCCTCAAGGTAGGCTTTATCAACTTTTTTGTCAAATCGAACATTGTATTCGTCCAAGGAATAAAGCTCGGTTGAACCTGAATTGGTTTTATTTGCAATCCAGATTTCATCCTGGCGCAAAAGGCCGAAATCCAAGAGCCTTGATTCAAAGGAAATATTAGTATGATATATCCTGACCAAAAATTTTTTGATAATTATGTTGGTAAATTTCAATGAAATTCACATTAATGTATTTCATTATTATAAGCAACTTCTTTGCAAATAATTGACAAAAGAGCCACCGAATTTTCAAACAGTGGCTCTTTCTTTTGTTTATAGGATATTTTGATTTTGAATATAGTTTGGTAAAATATTATTACTTGTAAGGTTTATATTGAATTTAAAAGGCTAATAAATTAAATTTAAATTTCACCGGTGTTCAGTAGAAGATGAGTCTGTCATGTTGGTTGCTGACCGCCATTGTTATTTGGAAAACAGGGGCAACCTGATTTAGGCGGATTTTGATTTTGGGGAACAAAACCACCATTCAGAGGAGGTTTTTGATTTGGAGGAACACATCCACCGTTTGCCGGCATAGGTGCAGGACCCATCGGAGGAAGAGAAGTGAGCCCTATAGGCAGTAATCCTTCCGTCTTTTCCTTTGCAAGTACTTCCACCATTTTGGTTTTTACCTGAGTGACCATTTCTGTATCAAGTACTTTTAATTGTGCCAGTTTATCCAATAGCGCAATCTGAGAAGTTTGAACTGTGTCACATAAGGCATATACATCGGCCTTTTGCTCTGCGGTAAGTGATTTGAAGTCTTCAATGAATTTAGGAGGTTGATTCTGTGGTAACATTTCGGGGTTCACCTGAGTTGAACCGGACTCTGGAGGCATTTGATTCGGAGGAACACTTCCATTAAGAGGAGGCTCTTGATTTGGTGGAACACATCCGCCATTTTGCTGCATAGGCGCAGGACCCTTTGGTGGAAGAGGAATAAGCTTTATTGGCAGCAACCCTTCGGTCTTTTCCTTAGTGTACACCTCAGTCATTTTTGCTTTTAACTGAGTGACCATTTCGGTATCGAACACTTTTAATTGTGTCAGCTTATCCAAAAGAGCGAATTGGGAGGCTTGAACAGTATCACATAAGGCATACACATCGTCCTTTTGTTCTGCTGTTAGTGATTTAAAGGCTTCTATGAATTTAGGAGGCTGGTTTTGTGGTCCTTCAGGCTGATTTCTGAATTTTGGAGGCTTATTTTCAGGATTAATTGGATTGCCATTCGGATCAACTTTCTTTACCGGAGGCGTGACAGTTTTAGAATCAGAAAGGGTTGAAGGTGCCGACTGATTCGATCCTGATTCTGATGTAACAGACGAGGATGATGATACACTGGAGTCTGCATTCGAGGAGTCTGATTCACCATTGTTTATTATCGATGATGCGTTGGAGCTTGCGAGGTCTGTCGATGCGGCGAATACTGCTCCAACAGCTACTATAAGCAAAGATAAAGTTACTGTAGAGACAAGAAGTAGAAGAATTTTTTTGCTGATTTTCATTTTGATACATCCTTTCTTTAATCGATAAAATTTTAATTGATACAATGAAATATTTACTTTTCGAAGATACTTGAAATGATTTTGATTTTATTAAATCTTCCCTCTATATTACATAATAAAGCGCAAATGTGTTGGGAATGTGTTGAAAATGAAATTTTTGGCATATAATTATTCACCCTCGAATTATTTCATATACTAGGGTTTTTTGTATGATAATCAAAATCGCCGCTTTATTCTTATAGGTATAAGTAGAAAGTTTTTCTAATTCTTAGTAGCTTCCAAGCTTTTTAGCAAGAGCTATAATTTCTTTAATGTTTTCAAATGTTACATCGTTTGGTATTGAGTGATCGGCCGCAAAGATATATCCGCCTGATTCTTTTAAGGTTGGAATAAACTTTGTCATTTCTGCCTTTACTGCATCTATATCTTTCCAAAGCATAGCATTTATTCCGCCGTGGATTACTAACTTATCGCCAAACTCTTTTTTTATAAGTAGTGGATCCATACCTGCTTTTCTTTCAAGTGGATGCAAGCAATCGAAACCTAAGGAAACAAATTCTTTAACAAATGGCTGAACATAGCCACAGGAATGAAGCCTTACTTTAATGCCTTTGTTATGAGCCCAATCTACACATTTTTTGTGAACAGGTCTAATAAGCTCATTGTAAACATCTATTGAGAAGAACTGAGTTCCTTTATACGCCAAATCGTCACGAACATTAAGCATATCAAAGGTGTATCCCTTTTCCCAAGCCTTATCTAGCAGAGCAAGGTTTACATCTAGGCAAGTATTTAGCATATCTGCACACCATTCTGGCTCTTCTAGCATTGCAATTAGAAAACGCTCTGTACCTACTGCGAATGATGTTAGCTGATTAAAGCTAAACCATAAATCTCCAAGTATCCATGAGCCTTCTTTACGCCAGTTTGCAAAATTATCTTGTAGGTGCTTCCATGGAACTCTATCCTCTGTTGGTACTATAAGAGGCTTAATTTCTTTCCATATTTCTTCTGTTTTTATTGTATAATCTACAAAATCCGGTGTTGAATCGTCATGTTTAAAATCTTTTTGAGTACCGCCCCAATTGGTCATAGTTGTTATACATCTATCGTTTTCTTCAACAACGTATTCCTTCAGTCTTGGTGAGTTATCGCAAACAACTCTCTCAACCTTATCTACATCGAAATAGTCCTCGTAGGAAACGTTTTCTGGCATACCCTCAGCGTGCCAACGTCTAAGAGCGCCCGGCCATGGAAAATCCCACATTGCTACTCTGTCTGCCTCTTTGTGGTCAAACATTCTTGTAAATCTTTCATGCGTTGTCATTTTATACATTTAAATTCTCCTTAAAAATGAATAATGTAGATTTTTTATAATTATACTTCTTGTGCAATTAGAAGCTCTGTTGTAAGTGCTGTTTCCAAGCGGATTTTAACGCCATTGTTGCTTAGATCATATCCACTAACAATTCTTTCTTTTCCTGAATTGTCCATGTACAAGCGATAGTCCTTTGAAATGTCTAATCCTCTAAAGCATACTGTTATTTCTTCTACATCAGGATCTGATAGCTGGAATATTCCCATCATTGAGCAAGAATTATCCTGCGCTGCATATTCTAAAATGCCTGTTCCCTTTGGATCGATGCCATCTACCACTGGTGTGTGGTGATAAACCTTGCTACCCTTAGCATGCATTGGACGAACTATATCGTTATAGATACTCATAACATGATTAAATCTCTCAACCTGAATAGGATTTTCAACATAGCTAGGTGGTGTTATCATTCCCATAGTTGGTCTTCCAAAAAGTAACATTCTGCTATGATAATCATACTCTGCTACAGTGTGAACATCCATACCGCCAATTAATCTATCGCACAATTCTGGTGGTAGACACATTGTAGCTCCGTTAATAGTCATAAATTCTCTTGGTGGAATTTGCCAGTCTGTAATCCATGTATGGTCACATCGTGACACCATTCCTAAATCAGTTCTTCCGCCACCACTCGCACAAGTTTCAAATATTACATTTGGAAAACGCTTCTTTAGTTTTTCATATAATGCATACCAATTTTCATAATAACGTAAATCGGCATTTTCTAAATAGCCATCTTTTTTATTGTACGAAAAGCTTGATAGTGCTCTCACATTAAAATCGGTTCTATAAAAATCAATTTTATACTTTTCTATTAGCTTTGTAATTGTTTCTTCTGCCAATTTTGCTGCTTCTGGCTTGCTCATATCTAACATTGCGCCGCCATTCCATTCTTCAACTTCATCATCATAGCCCATGCAAAAATTAGCCTGTTGTGTTTCAAGCGCTTTTGCCCTGCCACCAATTCTTTCAGGCTCAAGCCAAAGACCAAATTTCAAGCCCTTTTCATGGCAATAATCTCTTATGCCTTCAATGCCCATTTCATAGCGGCATTCTTTTTCAAACCAATCTCCAGTATATAAATACCACTCGTTTTCCATTTTATCTGGAGTGTACCAGCCTGCATCAATAAAGAACACATCGTCCTTACGCTTTGCTGCGGCATCAATAAGTCTTAGCACAGCTTCTTGTGACATATCTACACCTGGGCCTGTACAAGCTTCACGTGTTGTAGGTAGAGGATGTTTGAATTTCATAACACTTTTTCTTATGTGGGAGTTCATAGCGTTTACACACTCATCAAGACCGCCGAACATCATTCCCATATGCATTTCCGGAGTTGTTATAGTTTCGCCTTTTTCTATTACACGAAGTGGTGCATAACCATCTAAAGATGCTTTAAAGGAAATATGCGCATCATCTTGAACATCTTTTAAATCAAAGTCGAATTTGTAGCCTCCAGAATAAGCCATTTGACCAATAAAGCATTCACCTGTAGCATTGTTTTCAAGCACAAACATTGGGTGTCTGTATCTTTCCCTTATAAATCTTCCGCCAAAGTAAAAGCCTCCATTTGTTAAATCATGCCATGTGAAGTTGCCCTCACAGCCCCAATTATCAGTGTTCATAAAGCCTAGCTTATAAACCTGTGAGCCATTTCTAAGGTGGCTTTTATGCCTTTTTGTGTAATGCAAGCCACCACTCATAATAGCAAGGCTAGACATTGCTTGTGAAGCCTCACTAAGATTTGTAATTTCAAGCCATCTTGTTAAAATTGGTGTTCCATCTAATAATGTAAAGAGTTTAACTCGAACAGGCATTATTGTGTTTTTCATTGTAACTTTTACAATTAATCCCTTTTCTGTTTCTTCAGTTTCAAAATTCTCAAATTCCCAGTGAGAATGCAAAAGCTGACCGTTTATATTTAAGCTAAATGAAGAAGGCTCTGCAAAAACTTTATGATTCATTCTTGTAACGTTTGGCACTGTCATATGTGGTACATAGCCTGCACCATTCCAACCACCAGAAACAAGCATTTTACCAATGAAAACCTCCTCATAAACTGCCATTCCTGTTCTATATGTGATTGACCTATTTTCACCATCTACAAAAAATTTCGCATCATAAAACTTGTTTTCATAACTTAACATTTATTAACCTCCTATTTTATATTTTTTAGTCTATATAACAAAACAAAAACTTTTGCCTTTTGAGGTAATCCAATTGTAAAACACCTTATGTTATTAACCCAAAAGACTAGTTTTTGCTTAATTAAAGATTTTTATATGAGCACTTAAAACTTGGTATTTATTTCCTTTTAAACAATTATAATTTATTTCGACAATATAATCATTATTAAGACATTTTATCAATAAGAAACTAACAATTCAACGACTAATATTGCTAACAATAGTATCAAAGTTGCTATTACCAAGCTTTTTTGTATGCTTAAATGCTTTAAATGGCTTATTTAACCTCTTGTAGCAAGAAGTCTCCCTCCTCTATTCTACCTTGCTCGCGATAGCGAACAAAATATTAAGCATGTGTAAACATTCAAAAAACGCAGATTAATTCGTAAGTCTTGGTTGAAATTTCGCAAGATTTTTGGTATAATTACAGTAATAGCAAAGACTTGTAACGCCTTATATTATTGCATATACGACAATTACAATCAATTGGAAAAATGTTAATTGTCCGACTAAAAATAATTG
>CAZZCN010000023.1:13060-38135 GCA_964652975.1 uncultured Oscillospiraceae bacterium
TGAAATTGTATAATTAACTTAATTATAAAAATGAGGCAGTAACATGAAAGAAAAGAAAAAACTCGATTATATAGACAAAAAAATGTACCTTTTTCATACCAATAATTTGTCCACAAAAGCCCTCCCCTTTTCTGTTTCTGTAATTGGTGAATGCACCCTTGGAGATAAATTTTATTTAGAGCGTAATAATTTAGATTTTTATCTGCTCTTATATACAGTAGACGGTAGTGGGATTATCACCTATAACAATGAAAAAATAATTATTCCAAAGGACTCAGTAATAATTTTAGATAGCCATATACATCAAGTTCATCGAACAATGAAGGATAATACATGGCATTTTAAATTTGTGCATTTTTATACATTTGCAGATAATTCAATGCTTAAGCTACTAACAGGAACACTTATGAAATCTGTTAATATCAAGCATATTTTTGCTGAAATATATGCTTTTTCAAGTGAAAACACCCCTTGGGCAGATATTAAGCTATCCGCTTTGATGAACGATTTGCTAACAGACCTTGCTTTTGAAAATAAATTTCAAAATTCACAACCCTCCACAGCAAATTCAGCAATTAGCTATGCCACCGACTATATAAAATCAAACTATGAAATAGGGGTTAATATTTCCGATCTTGCAGATTATTTACACCTTAGTAAGTATTATTTTATACATCTTTTTAAGCAAGAAACAGGAATTCCACCTTATGAATATCTTACTAAATATAGAATAGACTGCTCAAAGAATTTACTTTTACAAGGTCTAAAAATAGACGAAATTGCATCGAAATGTGGCTTTGGAAATAGCAACAATTATAACAGAATTTTTAAAAAGCTTACTGGAGTAACCCCGAATAGCTTTAGGAAACTATTTTACAACGATATATCGAAGCCATTATAATTGAATTTAAATTAACAAAATGCAGGCATTGTGCCTGCATTTTGTTCTCTTGGACCGAATACAACAGTTGTTCCAGTTCAAATGTTTGGTGAAAGTGATGCTCCTTTGCAGCAGATTCCGCCAGGAGCAGTCATAAGCCCCAATAACTATTCCATGGACAGAAAGAATGTAATAGCTAAAAAGGTGCAAATTCGTACAAAAAACAATCCCCAAATCATGAAGGAACGAATGTGTCTGTCGGAGCATCCGTTCGGAACTGTAAGCGGTAAAAATGTATTCCGGGAGAATTTTTCCAACCACATCGATAACCACCATTTTTTATATATTCCCAGAAAACAACCGCAAATTCCGGGAATCTATCTTCTACTATAAGAATAATATCCACGTCTTTTGTTGCTCTGAATTCCAAACTCGCCTGTTTCATTAAAACGTCACAAGCTGCACCACCTATGACAGTGTAACAGTTATCATAGCCGATAAAATGCTTTCTAAAAGATTCAAACCCTATTACCAGTTAAAAAACAAACAATATTATTTAGTCAAGAATCTTTTTCAATAGGGGTTTTAACACATTTGCCATAATATTATACCCTTTATATCTAGGGTGAAGACCATCCTCTGCTAATCCATCTAACAAGGTTTTGCCGTCTGGACGTGTCATTTTATAATGATAGTCAACAAACTCAAACGAATATTGAGAACATAATTCCTGTAATCTTTTGTTAACTTTGAGTATAAGTTCGTTTCTTTCATCTAATTTTGGAGAAACACATGAAACCGGTAAAACAGATGAAACAATTAGTTTCTGAGAATTCTCCTTGCACATCTCCAATATTTCTATATATGAATTTATTATGATGTCAAATATTTGTTCTGAGGTCATTTGTTCTTCGCCGTTTTCCAATGGCCAAGTGTTATTGATTCCAATTTTAATAACACAAACCTTGGGTTTTAGCTGTATGACATCAGCAAAAAAACGCTTCGCCACAATATCGGTAGTATCGCCGCCGATTCCACGATTTAATACAAGTCCAAATTCTCTGAAATACGCATTCAATTCCCATAATTGTGTGATTGAATCGCCTATAAAAACGATATCAACCGGAATTTCGTTATAAAAAATGGTTTCATTTTTATAGTCAAATTCATCCCTTCTTTGATCTGCGGCTGCTCCAAAATATGGAGGCTTGATTAAATTTTTCATAAAATCCTCCGTTTTAAAAATTCGTTTTATGCTAACCTCATTCTAAAATATAGCTTGTTCATATTTTGGATCTTAATTAGTATTATTTCCATTTCTCGACCATTTTCAAAACTTCTCTTGCTTCTTCCTCGTTGGCACTCCATGTATTAATATAAATTCCTTTTCTATGCATTTATTTTGTAAATTTATTTAATTGTTCGCAATAGTACTGAACATTTTCAAATATAGCATCGGGTGCAATTCTATGGTCGGGACAGGGAATGTATCCACCTAATTCAATAATGGGCTTTAAACGTTCAATTTCCTCGTCAACCGCTTTGTAATCTATTGCAAAGACGGTTTTATTCATTCCGCCAACACCCCTTAACTCCTTGCCGTATTTTTCTCTCCAAGGAGTAAGGCTTGCATTCCAAGTTCCTACTTCAATCGGGAACATTGTGTTTACGCCATTTTCAAGCCAAGTTGGGATTAGACTGTCAATAAGTCCGTCGCAGTCAACAGAAATAATATCAATTCCGTGTTTGTTTAAAAGTTCATTGTTTCTCTTGTAATGAGGACCGACAAGCTCGTCAAAAACAGATGGGGCAACCAAAGGACCGTTTTTAAAGCAAATGTCCTCCCAATAGTGTGCATAGTCAAATTTCGCACCTGTTTCTAAAACAGTTTTAATAATTTCATATGATAAGTTTCCAAAGGTATCTATTATTTCCTTATATAAATCTTCGTCATCGGCATACAAATAACTTAAATGCTCAACACCCAATAAATCTCTAATTCTGCCCATAAGCGAACCGAGGTAAAGACCGGCAGGCAAATCTCTGTTTTTATTATCTGTAAAACTTTCCAAGGTTTCAAAATTAATTCTATCCTTTGAAAATTGAAGCCTAGGGAGATACATTTCCTCCCAAGCCTTTCTATCGGTAAGGGATGTACCTATTTCGGATGGAATAGATATAATACCGGGTTTAACAAGCACGATAAGACCGCTTCCATCTCTGATAATCTGATGTCCGTCTTCTCTTTGCTCGATTAATTGCTGTTCAAAGTAAGGAAATAAATCGTATGCTGCTCCGTAAGAGCACGCCCAATTAAAATCAAATCCGAGTTTTTTCATAATGCTTTTGTCGGCAGGGGAATTATCTCCTTGCTTTGCGTAACCGTCGGCTTCCTCTTTTGTAATATGCCCTTCGATTGCCCATTTGTCTAATGTTTCGTTCCAGTATCCAAAAGAAACTATTGGTATTCTGTCACATTTCTCATAGTGTAGAATTGCATTTGTATTTTCTCTGTTGTTCAAGCGAACACCTTCCTTCAAACTTTTATTTAAAATAGTATTGTAATATAATCGATAGCTAAATTCATCGGCATTTTTTGTCTAAAATTATGTAATTATATCGGTTTTTATAATGTGGAGTGTTGACCACTCAATATGAGTGGATTTTATTGGCATTTTTATTCTTTTTCAGGGAAACTATGTACTCTAATCCTCATCAAAGTGAATTCATCATTTGCACAGCCTATAGACCACTGTTCATCACCATTTAAACGCCTATCCGCTACAAATTTACCGTTTTCAAATTTCCCGTCTTCAAGTGATAGCAGTTCAACATAAGTATTATCAAATACAGACAAAACTTTAACACTAAAACCGATACCGGATATGTAAAACTCATTGTCGCTTACCCTTATTACGATGGCACAACTAGGGAAATTATTGTCTTTTATACTGCTGTTTAAATGAAATTTAAATCTGTAATTTCCAATAATAAGACATTCGACATTATCATCTACTTTTAAAATGCTATAAATATCATTTGTGAGTCTTGCCTTTGTAATAAGTTCGGTTGCTGACCCCAAAAACTTATAAACTTTTGAAAGCATATTTGAAACATTTTCAGAATTCTGAAAAGCTGCCGCCGCCTGAACATTTGCATCACCTGCAAGTTGAGTTTTAGCGCCTAAACTATCAATACCAAAGGGGCAAAACCCAAGCGCACCAAAGCCAAAAGCATATAATGCCCATGATGGAGCATACTTGTCACGGCGTGCTTCGGGAATGAATAATGCGTTGTTGGGTTTTGAATATGATGCACACTCTTCTTTAAAGGTGTGTTCAACATAGAGGTCGGGAGACAAGAAGTCAAGAGAAGGGGCGGTGGCTTTCCAAATATCTAACACTGTTTCAGCCGGTCCGCCAGAAGGATAATCACCTGGTTGGTCATTAATGAATTGTAAACCCCAGCTGTTAGCGAACATAGGAATATCAAGATTGTTTTTGCCGATTCTTGCCAGTTTTTCAATAAAATCTGCATAATAATAAGCCATAAATGCCTCGTTTGCATTGCTGCCAAATACACTGTCCCAGCTAAAATCGCAATTATCATTTATAACAAGGTCTTTGCAAAAACCCGAATAAAGAGCATTGCCTTTAAAATACTCAATTAAATCATCAGGGACTCCTTTTTTATAAGCAGGTTCGGCAAGACTTGAATAATCTCGTTGCCCGCCTAAAAACCCAATCTCATTTTGAATTTGAATAGAAATAACCGTGTTATTCAAATCCACTTCTGCAATGTGCTTTGTTAACAAATCAAATGCTCTTGAGTCAGCATCGTATGCATTTTGGGAAAATGGGGTTATGGTATGGGTTCTAATACCGCCCTTGTTTTCAATTCTGGGGAATCTTTTGAGGTCGGTTTTAACCCACTCCGGAGCATAGGTTGAAGCACCGTTCTTCCAAGTGGCAAACCAAATGAAAACAAGCTTTAACTTGTGTTGGTATGCCATGTTAATTAACTCTGTAACAAGTGAAAAGTCAAAAACACCTTCCTGCTTTTCGCAAAGTTCCCAGGAAACAGTTGCGATAACCGTGTTAAGATTCATATCCACTAAGTTTTTCCACTTGGTTTCCATATAGGCAATAGAAGAAGAGGATGAATTGTGGAGTTCACCGCCGAGAGCAAGAAAAGGTTTGCCGTCAACAATAAATTGATAAACACCATTTTGATTTGAAATATAAGAACGCTTTTTCATTTTAGAAACTCCTCTTAATGTTAAAAATAATTATGTTCAATTAATGCAATAAGTGATAAAAGACCGCCCCAATGATAAAATTTATCGCTGTTTTCCTTTCCGCAGCCGTATCCGTTTAATGATGAATAATTTTCATGCACATGTCCCATTTCAAGCCATTCCTTTAAAATCAAGTTCAATGATTTTTCGCAAATATCTCTGCATGGCTTGGTCAAATTATGCTCTTTCATTGAAAGGTAGACAAGAAAATTAAGAGGCGCCCAAATTCTACCCCTCCAATAGTTTTGGTCAAGATAAGCGGCATTGTTTTTAGAAATAGAAGGCAAAATATATTCGCCCCAAAACTCTTCAGGATTATAGAAATGTTCCTCAATCATACGATTGATTCTTTCGGCTTTAACATTTTTATCTAGCAAAGGGTAAAAGAGAGTTGGCGATAAATGACTGCTAAACTCACCTGTATCTGTATGTTTGTTTTTAAAAATACCGTCTTTTTCATCCCAAAGCGTGTCTAATGCTTTGGAGGTGGAAGCTTCTCTTTCTTTTAAAATTTCAGCTTCTCTTGTATGACCTGTTTCAAGAGCAAGAAATGCTAGTGCGTTGCAATCTGCAGAATATAGAGAGGTAAGACCCACATCGCAAAGTTTTAGAAGATGTGTTTGTTTGTCGAACTCAATATTGTCATACATTGGAGAATTGTCCAACCCAGATTCCAATGCAGCACCAAACCTGTCATTTACTCCATCGATTTCCCACTTGTTACCGAATTTCACCTCATAGGGGTTTGACCCCCAGGTCAAACATCCGTTAGAAAGCCTGCGGTTGCCAAAAAACCAGCTGTTCCATTTGAAAAGAGAGTCGAAAACCTCATTAATTATCCATTTTTCACGATACTTTTCATATACATTTTTTAAAACAATACTACCAACAGGCGGTTGCGATCGGTCAAGACTTTTAAAACCATTTCCCCATGAACAATTAGGGACAAAACCGGATTCGGATATTTCTCTTGTGATTTCAACTATATTTGAATAGCAAATCAATTTGTTATCAACACCTGCCATAATACCTGCAAAATAATTATCCCAGCAGAAAACAATGCAGCCACCCGATGCGACATTCCAAAGCCTGCTGACAGTTGAAACAACCCTGTCTTTGGAGGGGTCGTAGATAGTGTCAAAAGCAAGACAGGTTTGCATCGCATCATATGCTTCAGAAAGTTCTCCGTATTTTTCTTTATTTGTAGCATGTAATTCTTTTTTAGATAATATCATTGCTTCAATTTGTTCATCAGACAGATTTTCACTGTTAATACAAAAATATACTGTATCCTTTAACGGAAGAGATAAACAGGGGGTTTGAGTGGGTACATTCAAATCTACTATGCAAGGGGTATTGCTGTAAACCGAAAAGCACTTTTCTTCACTCTTGGCAATAATTTTGCCGTTATTCTTTTTAATATCACCTTGTCTGCCCCATAAAAAGCCTGTTTCTAAAATTAAAGATGGCGGATGAAGCTGTGTTTTAAGAGGAGTTATTTTGGCAAAAAAAGAATCACCCTCCGATGCTGTTTCAACATTTAAAACAATATCCTCCCATTCAATTTTAAGAGAAACATATGATCCGTCATAGGAATGAGCGACAGGGAAAATTTTCTCGCTGTTCTCTTCAAATCTGCCTATTAAAGCTTCTCTTAAAAAAAGCCCGTTTCGGTATTCTTTTATTCCCATACTGACAGAAAAGCACTGCGGCATATATACATAAGATAATACACTTCGTGTATTCCAAGTGTTCCAGCCCTTGATTAATTGTTTTTTTACATTGTTATTATAAGTATCCAAAAAAATCATTTCTCCTTTGATTCAGGATGTCTTTTTTGTTTATCTTTCGCGCTTTTCTATTCAAAAATTCATAAGGATATTTAATATAATCAGTATATTCAGTAAATAAACAGGTGTCAACAATTGTCAGGAGAATGTGAGAATCTTCTACTGGTAAAGTGAGAATCTTCTACTGGTAAAGTGAGAATATTCTATTGGTAAAATGTAAATATTCTATTGGTAAAGTGAGAATATTCTATTGGTAAAGTGAGAATATTCTATTTTTTTGTTGTTTTCTTTAAATTAGAATGTACTAAACAGAAAATGCAATAAACAATGCTTTTTATTTTTTAAGGAGACTGCTACATGCTTAAATTCAAAAAAAGTTCGGAAAACGAATTACAAATAAAGAAAAAAGTTAATTATATAAGGTTTTTCAAAAGAAATTATCAAATTTACTTTTTGATATTTTGTGCGATGATTTTCTTCTTTGTTTTTAGCTACATACCGATGTATGGAATTACAATGGCGTTTAGAGAGTTTAGATTTGATAAGGGGCTATTATTCAGTCCTTGGATTGGCTTTAAATACTTTCAAACCTTTTTTAACTATTTTAAGTTTTGGGATATCATTATTAACTCGATATCTATTAATTTCTTCAAGTTGATTTTAGCATTTCCTTTTCCCATTATTTTTGCACTTATGATTACTAATTTAAGAGATGGACTTTTCAAAAAAACTGTTCAAACAGTTTCGTATCTGCCTAATTTTGTATCATGGGTTGTTGTTGTTTCAATGATGCAAATATTTTTAGGATTGGAGGATGGTGTCTTTAACCAAATTAGAGCTTCCTTCGGTCTAGAAAAATTATTTTTTATGAATGACCCTAGTTATTTTTATCCGCTGATGTTTTTATCATTTATATGGAAGGGCATAGGAATGAGCTCCATTATTTATATTGCGGCTTTATCCGGAGTTGATCCAACTCTTTATGAGGCGGCACAAATAGACGGAGCTAACAAATTTAAGCAAATATGGCATATATCCTTGCCAAGCATACTACCTACTGCAGCAATGCTTTTTATTTTAAGCATAGGTCATATTTTAAGTGCTGGGTGGGACCAGATATTTTTATTAAGAACTCCCGGAAATTCGAATTTGTCAGACATTCTTGATACATATATTTTGAGAGTGGGATTACAAGAAGGGCAATATGGTTATGCAACCGCAGTCGGCCTTTTCTCAAGTATAATTGGTCTGTTATTGGTTTTATTGACAAACAAAATTGTCAAAAAAACATCCGAAATAAGTTTGTTTTAATCAGGGGGGAGAAAATTTATGTCATTGAAAAAAAATAAGTTAGTTAATAATATTCCATATGCCTTATTAGTTTTTGGATTGGCAATTTTAGGGCTCATATTCTTTTATCCATTTTATAGTATTTATATTTATGCCTTTAATGATGGTCTTGATTCGTTGAAATCTCCTTTGGTGCTTTTCCCGAGAAAATTCACATTTGATAATTTGGTTATTGCTTTTCAGATGAAAGGAGTAGCACAAGCATTTTTCATTTCTATTTCAAGGACCGTCTTAGGAACGGTAGCTTCAATGCTTTGTACTTCCTTGCTTGCATTTGCTATGACAAAACGCAATATCATTGGTTATAAATTCTTTTCGCTTTACTTTTTCATTCCGTTTATGTTTGGTGGAGGAGCGATAAGTTACTTTCTAACATTAAAAGAAATTCATCTTCTGGACAGCTTTTTGGTCTTTATAATTCCCGGTCTTTATAGCTATTGGAACATGATTGTTTTCCGTTCCTTTTTTGATGGGATTCCGGCAAGTATTCACGAGTCGGCGGAGCTTGACGGAGCTTCACATATGAAAATATTTTTCAGGTTGCTTATTCCGATGTCAAAGCCGGTTTTTGCTGCACTTTCATTGTTTACGGCAGTAGGACATTGGAGCGATTGGTATTCGGGTATGTTTTATATCAAAAACACGAAACTGCTTCCTTTGCAGACATTACTTCAAAAATTATTGATGAATCTTGATTTAGCATCAAAAATCAATCAGATGGGTTCCGAAGGATCAGCTTTTGCAAGCGGGGTAACTCCGTCAGCTGTCAGATTGGCAGTCGTTGTAATTGTTGTAACACCAATCATTCTTATTTATCCTTTGCTTCAAAAGCATTTTGTTAAAGGAGTTATGATCGGAGCAGTAAAAGGATAGAATGGGGAACCAAATGGGCTTTGATAAAATTAGAGCAGGAATGTCCGGCGTTGGAAATTTTGGAGCTGCCAGACGCAGTATAATGCGAGAAGCAGGATTATTTGATATTGTTTACGCAAACGATATCAATGAGGATGCCTTGAAGAAATGTAATGAAGATGAAGGCTCGGTTAGTATTTCTGATTATTCTGAGATGGTAAAAAAAGAGGATATAGATGCTGTCTTTATTTCAACCGGTGCAAAATTTCATGAAGAACAAATAATTCTTGCATTAAATGAGAATAAACACGTTTTTGTTGAAAAGCCTTTATGTAGCAATGAGGCGGGGGTTTATAAAATTTTAGAAGCCCAAAAGAAAAGCGGCTGCAATGTTTTTGTGGGGCACAAGGATCATATGACGGATCCGTTTTGTATGAAGATTGCGGATATGCTTAAAAACAATGAAACTGGCAGGATTGTTTCCTTTGAATACACAACCTGTCATAATGGCGGTCTTCTTATAAAAGAGGGCGATTGGAGAGGCGATAAGGAAAACAACCCGGGAGGGATGCTTTTTCAGTGTGGAGTGCATGCCTTTCACGAATTAATATACCTGTTCGGAAAGATCAAAAAAATTGGATGTTTTATGCGTTATGATATCCACACAACACAAACAGCAGACAGTGCAGTTTGTATTATAGAATTTGAAAACGGAATTACAGGGACGCTTAATACATATCATGTTTGTTCTTATCGTCATACCTTTAATATTTTTGGAGATAAAAAGAATATTTACAGAAATGAACGGTACTTTGACGAAGGAACATCTGTGTTGGTTCAGACAGCAAATCTAACAAATGAAAAATCTCCTATGGTACCTGTTGAACTTCAAGGTTATAGAGATGATACAGCTATATTAAAGACATTTTACGAAAATATTAAATCGGGCAAAACAGATTGCTCAAGTTTGGATAATGCCGTCGGGGCGGTTCTTGCAGTTTTTGCCGCCGAACGATCTTCAAAGACAGGAGAATTTGTAATTTTGTAGAAGCATGTTTCGGGGTGTACGGATGAACAAAAAATTGAGAGTTGCTATTGGCTCAACGATTGGATATGTTGGAGACTTGGAAAAAAATTTTTTGCAATTTGAAGAACTTGCAAAATGTTCTGAAAGAGATAAGGTTGACATTTTACTTACTCCGGAATTAAGTGCGACAGGATATGGTTCTTATGAAGCCGTTTTACAATGCTCGGAAGAAGCCGGAAAAGGCATTGTTTACAATAAAGTCAGCACTCTTGCACGAAATTCGGGTACTGTATTTTGTGTAGGATTTCCCGAAAAATTTTTGGACAAAAAATTTATTTCTCACTATATTATCTATCCTGACGGAAGGTTTTTTGTTCAAAGAAAACACCGTGTTACTCCTGAAGAACTTCCATTTAATACACCGTTTCCGATTTCATCTTGGGGAGATGCCGATAATCAGGCTCAACCCCAAAAGGTTAATTTTGAAATTTTCAAAGTTAAAGATGTTAAATGCGCCATTTCTATTTGTGCAGATATGGGGCTTAACAATTTAAATCAAATTTTTGGCGATGCAAAGGTTGAATTTTTGCTGATACCCACTGGGGCAGGCGGCCGCAGGGAGGACAGATTTACACTTGAAGAATTAAAAAAAGATGAAAACATAAAACACTTCAATGAGGTGCTTGCAACAATAACTTATGGTGAAAGTCAGGGATTCGCAATCAAATATAAGCGTTCTCAGGCGGCTGTAAACATTTGCGGATTTGATAATTTTAAACACTATCATGGAGGAAGCGGCTCAATCATCAATTCAATGGGTGAACTAATTGCAACAACGCCTTTTTTTGCAATTCTAGGACGGGAAAGACTTACATATGCATTTGCAGATATAGATTTTTCAGATACAATAGGCGACTAAGCCTATAAGACTTATTTTTGTATCAATGAGAGGAGTGGTTATAAACATGGCATCAAGTAAACTTGAGTTTATAAACGGAAGACCGCAAATAAATTTTAACAATGAAATATTAGAACCTTTTTTTTATAGCGACCCACTTGTAAGACATAACCAGAGGATTAGCTGGGAAGAGCGATGCAGGTTTTTTTGCGAAAATGGAGTTCATATTTTTACGATTAATCCCGTTACCATAACGGAATACTATAATGAGAATGAATTCTTTACCGATGAGGATGTTTATTGCAATATTGAAGTGGACCATATCCACAGTCTTTTTAATCAGGCAGGAACAATATTGCAAATGGATGAAAATGCAAAGTTTTTTGTTCGGTTCGGCGATAATTTTCCTCGAAAATGGTGTGAAAAAAATCCGGATTGTTTTGTTAAGTCTGTCGATATGTCGATTAAAATTCCTTCCCTAGCATCACAAAAGGCAAAAAGGGATATAGGAAGATATATAGAAAACCTAATTATGGCATGTGAAAGCAGCGAAATATCAGAAAAAATAATTGGATACTTTTATTTGCCTTTTGGGGAAGGGGTTAACACTTATGCGATTGAAGGATACCCTTTTGATGATAGTGTTGTCATGAACCAGCGGTTTTCGGAATATTTGTCCGAAAAATATTTTGATATTAAGAACTTAAATGAAAATTATGATACAAATTTTGAAAACTTTTTTCAGGTAAGTGTGCCTGCATATGATGAGTGGAGCAATTTAATAAACAATGAAATGAATATTATTAGTGCAAAAAAGAGTGCAAAAATAAAAGATTATTTTATGCTGCAGTCTCTACTTCACAAGGAATGGTATTCGGCTATTGCTTTTTCTATGAAAAAGGCAACAAAGCCAAACGAAAAGATTGTTGCGTTGGATTTTTTAAAGCTGAATATGTCAGGATGGTTTATAAAATCTGCTTTTTCGGGGGGAAGTTCAAACGATCACAAGCTTGATATATTAATTTCTTCGGGTTGCTTTGATGTTAAAGATTTGTTAGAGGATAAGAATATTGATGCTTTAATTACACCGGCGGATTATACCGTAAGAAATATCGGCTTTGCTTTTGACGCGGAGGGCATTTCCAGTTCATTAAGACTTTACAATAAGGCGATATTTGTTGAAAATGATTCAAGAACCTATCTTAACACGTTTGAAATGGATACACAGGGGGCCTTCAAAAATGATGATGAAGTTTTAGCAGGAACATTGAGAAGCTTTGCATGGGGACTTACAAATGCACAGTTTGTTTATTGGATGAATGTTGGGCAAGGGTTTTTTGGACATAAAAATGTAATGGAAAACAGTGTGGCAAAAATATTGCCAATGTTAAAAAAAGCCAATGAAATTTCTTGTACCGAAACAAAAAATGCCATATGTATGATTTTGGATGACGCGGCGGGAATAAATGAAAATTTTTCTGCAAGCTATCAGAATTTAGCAATATTATGGCAACGCCACCTGGGACTTTCTCATTCAGGAGTTCCTTACAAAGTATACCTTTTTTCTGATTTATATAAAGAAAATTTCCCTTTATACAGGTGCTATCTATTTCCTAACCTTTTTGAAATTGACGAGGAAAAGGAAAGAATTTTAAAAGAAAAGATTTTCAAAAACGGCTCAATGTCAATTTTTGGACCTTTGACCGGTGTAATTTCAGGCGGAAGACTTGATGATAATGCTGCAACCAGGCTATTTGGAGTAGAAATGCAATTGATTGAAAAAAAGGTTTCAAGGCGTGTAATTATAAACAGAGCATCTTGCATAACAACGAGGCTTGCAAGTCATCTAACCTATGGGGACAGTCTTGAATACGGACCATTACTATTGCCGAAAATTGATGCATTCAAAGAGTCAAATGCAGTTATGCTTGGCGACGCCATCACTTTCTGGGGGCAGAACAGAGCAGGAGCCTTTATCAATAAATTTGATGAATATAGTGTGGCATTTACTGCGGCAGTTCCGCTCCCTCCTGAATTATTGAGGGAATTTGCCAGAGAGGGGGGTTGTCATATTTTTTCAGAGGACAATGTTGTAATTATGGCTTGCAAAGAAATTTTGGCGGTGCATTCGGCTAGCGGTGGGAAAGTCAAGTTAAAATTTGAAAAAACAAGCACGGTAATTGATTTAATGACAAACCGTTTGGTTGGTAAAAACATAAATGAAATTGAGTTGGATTTAAAGTCTCCCGAAACAAAAATATTTAAAATAGAGGATATTTATACATGAAAAGAATGATCGTATATGCTTTAACGGAGCGTGAAACCCTTGACACTGCACTTTTGGAAAAAGGACTGTCAGATGTAAAGGAAAAGGGGTTTGACTCCATTCATTTTGAATGGAGGAATGTATCTTGCTCTTTTTCCCACCCGAGAATGCAAAAAACCATCAGGGAATTTAACAAAATTGCAAGAGGTATGGGTTTAAAGGTGGATACTCATGCAAATCCAATTGCAGTAAACAGTTTAAAACTCAGCAATGATATGCCGGAAATATTTTCCGACCCGATTGAAGCAATTCCGGTAAAATTAACTGATGGGAAATTTACATTAACAATAGGAAGAGAAAAGCTTCACTGGGACATTGAAAAATGTTATTTGGTTGAGAAAAAAGAAGAATTTTCTTTATCTGAATTTCAAGATTTAACCGATAAAACAAAAGAAATATCCTGCCTTGTTACAGGCGGGGGTTGTAAGATGACCCGAAAATCCGGCTATACAAATACCATTGCTGAGTATGAAGTGGATGGATATAAAGACGGCGAACTCATTGTTGTTATAAGGCATAAATATACTTATGCCTATAATGGCGTTGACCTGTCCCATCCCTTGGTAAAATCTTGCAACACGGATATACTAAACTCCTTATCCGACCTTGAAACCGATGGGTATATTTGGGATGAACCACATTTTGGATTTGCCTTTTGTTCCAATAACGGAAGACAAATCAGTGACAATATGTATAAGCTTTTTGAAGAAAGATTTGGATACGATTTAAAAAATCAACTAATTCACCTTTGGTATGATGTAGAGGGAAGCAATTCAGCGTTGGTTCGTCTTCATTATGCAGAATTCATGGAGACGGCTTTGGCCGAGTTTGAACTGGACTTTTATACGAAGGGCTTAAAGCAGTTGGAAGAAAAGGGTATTAAGGGAACTATTGGAAGCCATAGAACTATGCACGAAGAAACCTCAGACGATTTTTATATCGGGTGTTCAGACTATTTTAGACATAATGAAGCCACAACAGGTGGTTTTACCGATAGTGTTTTTGAGCGTGAGGATTCTATGATTGCAATGCTTCAGCTTGCAAATTCATTGGCTATGGACAATAAATGCAAGGATGCCTTTAATATGAGCTGGGGCTTTAACCCAACATCAGAGCAAAATGATTATTATGTTTCCCTTTTAGCGGCAATGAATATATGTTGGAATGGACATGCGTATCATAACTCGATGATGTTTGGACCGGGATATCCTAATCATCCTATTTGGAGTAGAATGAATGAGGATCTGACGGAACATAAAAATGTCTTGGAATTATTAGAGGACGCAATACGTATTAACGATATCGCCATTCTTTATACTTGGAAATCGCTTGCAGCTTTTCCTGATAATTATATACATACACATAGAAGAAACCTGCTGTTTTTGTCAAAAACATTAACACTGAATAATAAACAGCACCAATTTATCAGTTATGAAATTTTAGAAAATGCAATCATTGAAGACGGAGAAATTAGAACAAGGGTTGGCAATTTTAAAAAGCTCGTAATTCCCTGGTGTGATTTTATTTCAAGAAAGGCATTTGAAAAATTACAAGAGTGCAAGGAAAAGGGAGTTTCAGTTATAATTTTTGGGCCGCCTGCCAATACTTTTGCAGATGGCAGCACTTGCGCCAATGATTTTGCAACTTTATGCTCAATTGAACCAATGGAAGATAAAAATATGACATTTGCAAAAACAGGGGAAACAATTCAAATAGCAGATAAGCAATTTGAATTAAATCCTTTTGCAATTCAGGATAATTATGATAGCAACTCTGATGATACATATGTAAAAGAGTTTAAGTGCTATATCTTAGATTCAAAAAATGCAACAGCAAAAATAAATGGAGCTTGCGTTGGAGTGAAAAGTGGAAGCATAGAATATTTTGCAACGGAAATTCCATTCTTTGCCGGGGCGATAGATTTTATTTTTGAGAATTCATCAGGCATAAAAGCGATTGACAATTTAATCCTGTTTGAATATAAAACAGATAATGGGAACGCCTTGTCCGGCATTTCAAGATGGAATAAACCGTTAACAGGTGAATTTATCTGGCATAACACAAAAGTCATTTTAGAGGATTGCAAATTGTTTGTTATACGGATTGACAAAGATAGCAAGCCAATGCTTTATTCTACAGGAAAGTTACAGTTGAAATAAAATAATATATAGAGTTTTGTAATGAAAGCGGTTTATTATGAAAGAATATTTTGTATCCAAAATCGGGAACGATAACAACGCAGGAACCATGACACAGCCATTTAGAACAATCGGCTGTGCTTTAACGCACTTAAATGCCGGAGACATGTGCTTAATCAGAGAGGGAACATATAGAGAAAAGGTTACACTTGAAAGGTCGGGAACAAAGGATTCCCCTATAATCATAAGGGCATATGAAAATGAAAAGGTTGTAGTTTCAGGAACAAAAAGCATCCCGGGTTTTGAGCTTTACAAGAAAAATATTTTCAGAGCAAGGGTTCATAAGAGGGTGGAACAGGTCTTTATAAATGGTGAGATGGCATTTGAGGCAAGCTTCCCCAAAAGCAATTCTTTACTGCATCCTAAGCTTTATAAATTTAAAGTGGATGAAGATTTCGTTGATATTGGTGATGGAACAAGAGAGGATGACTATTTTAAGGACTGCATTCTATGGACCGTTTGCGGTCGTGAATGGGTATCACAGACGGCTGTTGTAGAATCATCAAAAGGATATTTTGCAAAGGTAAAGGATAAATCAATTGTCTGGGAAAATGGCATTGGCAGAGGTTATTTGACCAACAGTATTAATTTCCTGTCAAGAAATTGCGATTGGTATTGTGATGACGAATTTTTGTATGTGTATAACAATACAAATGAGGAGGTGTGTGTTGAATATAAGGAAAACGATGTTATATTTGACGCAAACAATCAAAGCTTTGTCGAACTATATGGGATAAACTTTTTTGCAGGACGAGCAGTTTTTGAAAATTCAAGGTACTGCAAGGTAAAAAAATGCAGCTTTAAATATGTAAATCACACTCGTTTAATTAAGAATGGCTGGATACGGGAAACCCCGGAAATAAATGCATATAGCCCCTTAGCCGGAGTATATTTTAGTGGTTCGGATAACGAAATTTCCGAATGCACACTATGTTACAGCTCGGGAGATGGCTTCACCATTGCCGGAAAAAACAATAAAATTGAAGATTGTGTGATAAATGATGTTGATTATTCGGGAACCGATGGAGCCGGCATCGGGGCAAGCGGATATAACCATTTAATTAAAAACAATACTGTGTTTAATTGTGGAAGATGCGGAATTTTGCACAGATTCCTAAAAAACTCCGTAATTTCTTATAACCATATTTACAATGTTGGCTTGTTGACGGATGATTTAGGCTTTACATATACCTATAATACTGACGGAGAAAATACAGAAATTGCTTACAATATTTTCCACCACAATAAGGCAGGCAGAGTAGGGGTGGGAATTTATATAGACAATATGAATAATAATCATTTTGTGCATCACAATATTGTTTTTTCTGTGGCTGATGGAATAAGAATTAACCTGCCCGGCAGCAATATTAAAATTTATAACAATGCTTTAATTGATGTGGAGGCGGCTATGGGAGCATGGGGGCCGGAAGAAAGCTTTGCAGAAAACATTGAAGTAAACAATAATATCAGTGAGGATAATTTGTGGATAGGAAATAAATTATCCGAAAACAAACAAGTAGATTACATGAGCGACCCGACAGTTAAAAAAATTATTGATATGGGTTTAAAAGAAAAGATTTTTACAGTTCACGATATTATTGGCTGGGAGAAATATATAAATGATTAATAGAGTTTATACAAGTGAAGATTTAATGCTTGATGTATATTGCATATCCTCTCAAACCAATGGATATTTGTTGGTAAAAAATAATTGCAGCCTTTTAATTGATTGCCCGGGCGGACTTGATGTTATAAAAATATTATCAGAAAATGCCTTGCCCCTGCCAAGTGCAATAATACATACACAAGTGCAACAAGAGCATTGTGCAGAGTGGGAGCAGCTTCCTTATACCCCTGTTTATGTGTATGAAAAAGCAAAAGAAATTGCACTTGTTTCAAAAGAGTATCAGACGGATTCAAAAACAGTATGGGATAATGGGTATGATTGGGACGAAAGAGGTCAGGAAAAATATGGAATAGCGGGTTGCATTATAGAAAGACCTCCATTAAAGCCATTAAATATTGCGGGAACGGTTTCGGCAGATAAAAGCTTTGTATGGGAAAGTACCCAATTTATATTATTGCCGTTTGAGGCATCGGGAAAATATTCTGTGGGGTTTTACATTAAGGAATATCAAATGATTTTTAGCGGTGACCTTATCTGTGGCGAGGGATATTTAGTTAATTTATATGATTTGGAAAGAAGTTATGCAGAAAAAACAGGGTATCATAAGACATTAAATGCACTTGAAATGCTCGAAAAGCTTCCTGTCAAAATATTGTTCCCCACAACAGGCGAAGCAATTAAAGATACAAGAAGCAGCATCGGAAAATTAAAAGCATCCATAAATTCCTTTTTAAACGATAAAATGCTCTTTAAAACCGATTACAGTCATCTAAAAATTGCAAAGCAAGAAAAATGCCGAAGCCTGATGCAGTTAAAAGAGGTTGCGGATGGAATTTTTCAGTGCAATGATTTTGGAAATTTTATTATTTTTATAGATAAGAACGGGGATGCGGTTGCTGTTGATCCGGACCATTCAAAATGGAGCACTTATGAAATGGATTTGGAGATATTTATAGAGTTAATTGATGGACTTGAAAAGCATTACGGGCTAAAAAGGGTAACTAATGTTTTGATTACGCATTATCATGGAGACCATGTTAGATTTTCGGATTATTTGCGAGAAAGATACTCTGCAAAAATAATGACTTCGTCAGAAGTAGCAAAAATACTTGAAAATCCCGATGATTATAATTATCCTTGTCTTCTGCCTTGGTATAATCAGTCAATAAAAACAGTTGAAATTGATGAAGTTATTGAATATGGTGAAAAGTATATTTTAAATAATATTTCTGTTACGGCATTTCATTCAACAGGTCATTGCTTTGCGCACGCAAGCTTTTTGGTTGAATTTGAAGGAAAAAGAGCGGTTGCAACGGGGGATGCGCTTTTATATGATTGTGGCTGGATTGCAGTAGACTTGCCTGTTATCTATAACGATGTGGCTTGGCATATAAGAGGATGCAAGCCGACCTTTGAAAAAATAAAACAATTGAAACCCGATTTTGTTTTGTGTGGGCATGGGATGTTTTTTAGTTATGATGATGAGGTTTTGGACAAATTTATTAAAAGCACAGACAGCACATACGAATTAATCAAACAAATGCTAGGCAGTGCTGATGTAGAAGAAGCAATGACACCGGATAAGCTAAATATTATGAGAAACAAATTATATGAGTTTTCAGAGTAAAAGTCATTCAAATGCTGTGATACAGGCGTTTTAACTTTTTTTCAGCAAAAAGAGCCTTGTGCAAATATAAATAAATTCCACTGCGAAAATGAGAAAATTCCACTTACATTTAATATTTAAAATTGTATCATCAAATCATAATAAAATTATTTGCTCATCTGCAGGAGTAAAATTAAAAAAATGGAGGTAAAATTATGTTAAGAAAAAGCGTTATGCTTAAGAAAATGCTCTCTTTTTCACTGGCGATTTCCCTTTTGGTATCAATCTTTTCTTTTCAGCCGATTATTGTTAATGCTGCTCTTACCCCTACCCTAGGTCATAATGACACAAGCGATAAGACCGCCGGATTGGATAACCTGGCTTGGAATAAGACAGTAGTCGCGGCTTATAAAAACAATAGTACGCAAGCATTAAGTTCAGTAAGTGCTAAGGCTGCTGGTTCATCCACATGGCTTTCTGGTGCTGCCGCTGCAGTGTTTATGACGGATGGAAGTACTGCCACAACCACAGCTGATCCCCCTTCAGTTTATATAGCTGGAGCGGCACCATACAATCCATGGGACTTTATTCTTGATTTGGGTTCAAGTCAAACATTCAGTGCTGTGTGGTTTAGCCTTAAAGTTGCCACTTCCGTAACCTTTAATATCAAAGTGTCTGATGCGGCTACCATGCCAGACCCTATTACAGGAACATGGACTACTGCATGGTCAGGAACCTGTCTTAACAATACACATACAGATTTTTCAAACGCAGCAACAGGGAGATGGGTGTTTTTTGAAGCAACCAGCATACCAGCCGGTACGGGCCAAAACAAATACGGTGTTACCGAACTTGAAATATACAATATCCCAGTTGCTCAGCCACAAGTAACAACCGTAACAGCAACAATGGCAGATAATATTCTAAAAGCAGGGGCTTCCAAGGAGTTTTCATTTGTTGTAAAAGATGCTACTAACAATCCTATGACCATTGCAGACAGTGCCATTTCTTGCACAACCAATGTAACGGGTGTAACAGCCGGAAAATCGAACGGGAAATATTATGTTAATGTTGCCTCGGACTTTGTTGGATCTCAGGATGTTACGGTTTCTATCAATGTAACTGATGTTAATTATGGAAATGCAGTTACATCCGGTACATTAACAGTGTTTGCATTTGGTGGCTCAAATTACAATTTAGCAAGGCTCGGAACTGTTGAGGTTCAAAACGGTTTGATTGCCTATAGTTGGGATAAGAAGGCCGCATATGCTATTGACGGCAAAATGACTACATCAGTTCAAACATATGAAAATAAGCCGTATTATTGTATTGTTCATTTGCTTAAATTGTCAACAGTTTCGCAAATAAAGCTGTATTTTGATGCTGGTGCCCCCATTGGAGATGGATATTCCGTTGATGTAACAAGCGATTATGTAACATGGACTACCGTTGCATCTAATTTGGCGGGTGGTTCGTTAAATCTAAACCGTGTTATTGATATAACACCTGCCAATATAATAGCTGTAAGACTAAATGGTGTTCCGAGAGCTGCAACGGGATCATGGAGCTTTCCAATTAAAGAATTTGAAGTTTACGGTGCTTATGTTGACGAAAATGCTGCAAACAACACATCGTATATAGGCACTAATCTTGCTTTAAACAAAACCTGTACCTCAACTGTTGATCCGGCTAATGTTTGGTTTGGGACCAACAATCCAGGTGCATGGTGTACAGACGGTATAACACTTAGCTCTTCTTTCGGTAACGGAAGCAAAAAAATATGGGATTTAATTGTTAATCTTGGTAAGGTTTCTCTAATTAACGAATGCAGAGTGATGTATGAGAATAAAATTTCTACTGGATATGAAATTTGGTATTCAGCGGCTGAAACTCAGCCAACAAGCGATTCGGATTGGTCAAAGATAAGTGTAACAGGTCCATCAAATGAAGGTAATTCAGCGGTTTTCTTTACCCCGGTTTATGCTAAATTTGTAAGAATTCATCATTCAGGGGTATATGGTATAACACCTGATGCTGAAGGGATTTACGCTTCTGGCACAATGTTTGCTATCAAAGAATTTCAAGTAATGGTTATTCCGGCAGTTCAGCCAATTCGTAATTTGCTCAATGGCGATGCTAACGGGGATGGTAAATTAACTATATCTGACTTATTGGAAATAAAGAAGCATATTTTAACTATTTTAACATTATCAGGAGACAGGCTTGCATCGGCAAATATTAATGGTTCGGGAGATGTTTCTGTAGAAGACTTGGCTTTAATGAAAATGCACTTATTGAAGCAACAGGTTATTACAAATTAAAGAAATATAAGTTATATTAATAAGTCCCGATATATTAGCTATAATTAATTTATCGGGACTTATTTTAATGTGAATAGGAGTTACAAATTATGAGTTTTAGAAAAGATTTTGCATGGGGTGTAGCAACTGCGGCATATCAAATTGAAGGTGCGGCATTTGAAGATGGTAAGGGGTTATCTATATGGGATGAGTTTTGCAGGCAACCGGCGAGAATTCTTAATAGTGATACGGGAAATATCGCCTGTGACCATTATCATAGATATGAAGAAGATGTTAAAATAATGGCACAATTAGGCATCAAGGCATATCGCTTTTCAATAAGCTGGCCAAGAATTTTGCCGGATGGGATTGGAAGGGTCAATCAAAAGGGTATTGATTTTTACAATAAATTAGTTGATTGCCTTTTGGAGCACGATATTACTCCCTTTGTTACACTTTATCATTGGGATCTTCCCGAGGAGCTTTATAAAAAGGGTGGTTGGCTTAACAGTGAAAGTGCTGATTGGTTTGAAGAATATACGACGGTCGTAGTAAAAGCATTTGGAGACAGGGTTAAAAATATTATTACCTTTAATGAGCCACAGGTGTTCATAGGTTGTGCTTTTTGTAAGATTGAAAATGCGCATGCACCCGGTATAAAATTGCCCTTGAAAGATACGATAAGAATGTCCCATAACATTATGAAAGCTCATGGTCAGGCTGTTATTGCAATGAGGAAAATCTATGATGATTTAAAAATCGGCTATGCCCCGACGGGAACGCCGCACAGCCCCGCTTCAAATTCAGAAAAGGACATGGAGATTGCAAGGAAATGTTACTTTTCTGTTAGCACCGATGAAAATTGGTTTTGGAATGTTGCATGGTGGAGTGACCCTGTAATGCTCGGCTGTTATCCAAAGGAGCCACTAAAGGAATTTGTGCAATATTTGCCAAAGGGTTGGGAAGAAGACCTTAAAATTATTCATCAACCACTTGATTTTTACGGGCAGAATATTTACGGCGGTGTTGTTGTAAAAGCAACACAGGACGGTAAATATGAGGTTGTCACACAGGGAATTGGTCCTTCCAAAACCGCTTTTAACTGGTCTATTACCCCTGAAAGTTTATATTGGGGAACGAAATTTCTTTATGAAAGATACAAAACACCTATCTACATAACCGAAAACGGAATGGCCTGCCATGATACAGTTTCTTTGGACGGCAAGGTCCACGACCCAAACAGAATAGACTTTTTGAACAGATATTTGCTCAGCTTAAGAAAATCATCGGAAGACGGCACCGATATAAGAGGATATTTTCAGTGGTCTTTAATGGATAATTTTGAATGGGCACAAGGGTATAATGAACGCTTTGGCATTGTTTTTGTTGATTTCAATAATCAGAAGAGAATATTAAAGGATTCTGCTTATTGGTATACCGAGGTAATAAAACAAAACGGCGACAATTTATAAGAATAATATTAAATTTGTGGTGGCTTATGTATCAATTTATTGATGAAAACAAGGAAATTAACTTTTTACAATATAATACACCTACTCCTTGGATGAACTATTTATCCAACGGAACCTTTCACACAATGATAAGTCAAGCAGGTGGAGGAGTTGCGTTTTATAAGTCACCTCAGATTTGGAGAATTAATCACTATAAGTTTTTTCATATTCCAACCGACAGAAGCGGTTTTTATACTTATATAAAAGATGGAACTGATTTTTGGTGTCCCACAAATGAGCCTGCAAAGTCAAAGCCCGAAAAATGGTCTTCAACGCACGGCTTGGGATATACTGTTTTTAATGCCGAAAGAAATGGAATCAAGGCTGATGTTAAGTATTTTGTAGGTAAATTTGAGAATGCTCTTATATGGAATCTAAAGATTACAAGCAAAGAAAATAAAAAGATAACCATCTTTCCATTTGTAGAATTGGGTATGATGGAATTTATGCGAGAGCTTCAATGGCAATGCTATAATAAGCATCAATTAAATGTCAGCTTTGATAGTGAAGAAGAAATACTAATTTACAAATATGGAGTTGAAATGCAGCCAAAGCCCGATGAAACACCATTGGTTTACTTTGCTTGCAATAAGAAAATCAATGGCTTTGACGGAGACAGGGATGAATTTATTGGCTCATACAGGAGTGAAGAAAATCCTTTGGCTGTTGAAAATTCGGGGTGCACCAATTCAACCTTGGCAGGTGGGGACCCTTGCTTTGCATTTGAGATTATACTTGACCTGGTTGCAAACCAAGAAACAGAGCTAAATATTTTTCTCGGAACGGCGATGACAAAGAACGAAATTATTGATTCTGTTAAAAATTGCAGAAGTGCGGATTTTGTGAACAAATCGTTTGAGGTACTTAAAGAAGATTACAAAAGATTTCTAAATAAATTTGAGTGCAGCGTGCCTGATGAGGATGCAAACAGAATGATTAATATCTGGAACCCTTATCAGGTGCAACGCAATTTCCTTTTTTCAAGAAATATATCCTATTATGCAACAGGGACCTTCAGAGGGGTAGGATTCAGAGATACGGCACAAGATATTATCGCAATGATACCACTTGATATAGAAGCATCAAAGGATAAAATAAAGCTTTTGCTTACACAGCAATACAAAGAAGGTCATGTCAACCACTATTTTTTCCCTAATGAAGGTTGGGAGCCTGTTAAAAGAAAACATTCAGATAATCATTTATGGATTATTATGGCAGTCTATGCCGTTGTTATGGAAGAAGGGAAAACAGACTTTTTAAGTGAAACCGTAGAATATTTCGACGGTGGGAAGGCAAGTATTTGGGAACACCTTAAAAAGGCTATTGAATTTACCCGTGCAAACATAGGCAGGAATGGATTTCCTTTAATGCTCCATTCGGATTGGAATGATATGCTTTATAAGGTTTGCAGAGAAGGCAAAGGTGAAAGCATCTTTGTTTCAATGCAATTCGGACTTTGTTTACAAAATATGATTGAGTTATCTCTTCTTTTGCATGAAGAAAACAACGAATACAAAATATTATTAGAAGAGCAAAAAAGACTCATTAATTCAATCGCCTGGGATGGAGAATGGTTTAAAAGAGCGGTCATGGATAACGGCGAGTTTTTAGGCAGCAAGGACTGTCCCCAGGCTAAAATCTGGCTTAACACTCAATCTTGGGCGGTTATTTGCGGTTTGGCGGATAAAGACAAATGTTTAATTGCAATGGATAGTGTAAAAAGGCTATTGGATACCCCTCTTGGCATTAAAAAAATCGATCCTGCCATGGAGGATTATCCAAGCAAAGAGGATCCGTTGACTTATTATAATAAAGGAACAGGTGAAAACGGTTCTATTTTTTGCCATGCAAACACCTGGGCAATTATTGCCGAATGTATTCTTGGCAGAGGGGATGAGGCTTTTGAATATTATAAAAAGCTTATACCGGATATCGCTTGCAAAAAATCCGGACTGTCAAGATATAAAGCGGAACCTTATGTATACTCATCCAATATATTCGGCCCTGAAAGCGAACGCTTTGGCTTGGCTAATGTTTCGTGGCTTACGGGAACCGCCGCTTGGATGTATATTGCTGTCACACAATATATACTTGGCATCAGAGCATGTTGGGATGGTTTGCATATAAACCCTTGTGTTCCTTCCGAGTGGACACATTTTACTGTAAAAAGAGAATTTAGGGGATGTTTATATAGTATTAGTTTCAATAATTCAGGGAATAACAATGGTTCGGTCAAAAAAATCACGGTTGACGGCAAACAAATGAATGGAAATGTTATTACACCTGATGTTGGGCAGGAAATATGTCTTGTGGAAATTGAATTTTGAGGAAATTTGCATTTAGTGTTAGCATTAGCCGGCAAATAATATATTATAAAATCGAGGTGATAGAGTTGTCATTTAAGTATAATAAT
>CAZZCN010000024.1:0-36749 GCA_964652975.1 uncultured Oscillospiraceae bacterium
CTATTGAGTCTACAATGCTTGATATGAATTCTGTAATTTTGACCGTTCCTGGAATCGGCGTCATTAATGGTGCAATGATTCTTGGCGAAATTGGCGATGTTACAAGATTTTCAAATCCTTCGAAGCTCTTAGCCTATGCCGGACTGGATCCTACTGTTAATCAATCGGGCAAGTTTCGTGCAAAATCTACTAAGATGTCAAAACGAGGTTCTAAATTGCTTCGTTATGCCCTGATCAATGCTGCCTGGAATGTTTCTCTCAATAACAAGACCTTCAACGACTACTTCTTGCTTAAACAATCTCAAGGTAACAACCATTATGCGGCGCTCGGTCATGTTGCTCATAAACTGGTTCGTAGCATCTATAAAATGCTAAAGGATAACATTCCTTTTGACCTTGAATAAAATTACATCTCGCTAAAAACGTCTACATGTCCCTAGGCTTATTTTACCATGCCCTTTTCCTGATTTTTAATATTTTTTATATTTTCCCTCACTTTCCTCTTGACAATTCATAGTTGGTCTCCAGGATTTCTTTTTTTCCTGTATATATTTTACCACATGCAGTGGCTATTAAATATACAAGAATTGAATTTTTTTAGTAAATTTATGTTCCATAATAAAAAACATGCGTCTGGTTCAATTCACGCAAGTCATACATTATTGGCGTTATTTCAAAATTATGGTAGAATGGGCAAAAGAAGTATCCTTTTAAATGATGAGCCAACTCTTTTTGCGAGGTATGAATATAATGAAAATTTCTTTGATAATCCCTTTCTATAATGAAGAAAAGCAGATACCGGACACAGTAGGAACGGTTATACCGATTTTGAACTCCCTTGAATACGACTATGAACTTATTTTGGTGGACGACGGCTCGAAAGACCGCACATACAGCATGCTTGAGAGAGCTTGCGAATACTCCCGCCCTGTAAACGACAGCGGTTATAAAGGTCAGATCATCTCCCTTGGTTTTTCCAGGAATTTCGGCAAGGAGGCTGCCATCTGCGCAGGCCTTAATGAATCCACTGGAGATGCTGTCATTCTTATGGATGGAGACTTGCAACACCCTCCGGAGTATATCCCACAGATGATAGCAATATGGCAAAATGGAAATGCCGATGTTGTCGAAGGTGTCAAATCAAGCCGTGGCAAGGAGAGTTTTTCGACCAAACTTAATGCATTGCTTTTTTATAAAATATTCAGCAAGGCATCAGGATATGAGTTGAAAAATGCCTCTGACTTCAAGCTTTTAGACAAGCAGGTGGTAGACGAATGGAAAAAGCTCGGTGAGCATGACACGTTTTTCCGCGCCTTGAGCGCATGGCTCGGGTTCAGAAGAAAGACATTCGAGTTTGACGTGCCCCCGCGCAAGACAGGCGAGAGCAAATGGTCAGTTATACATCTTGCCAAGCTGAGCATCAACGCCATTACATCGTTTTCGGCTCTTCCTCTTTACATGATTACTCTGATGGGGTTTGCCTCTTTGTTTTTTTCTTTTATCATTGGCATTCAGACAATTGTAAAATGGGCCATGGGCACTGCAGCCACTGGTTTTACAACAGTTATTTTGCTGCTTTTACTAATCGGAGGGCTTATAATGATAAGCCTCGGGCTTATCGGAATATACATAGCAAGGATATACACGGAGGTCAAAGGACGTCCGCGTTACATAATATCCCGTCATACTAAAAGCACTCGTGAGAATTAGTTAGTCGTAAAGTTTGTATATCACCATGCCGCTGTTGTCAGTCGCCGTATAGACTTTTTCGTAATTTTTTTCGAAGAAGTCCCTATCCACGATATAATCTTTATTGGAAATCAGGTCCGAGTCAATTATTACAAATCGTATGTTGTTGTCTTTAGCTGTTTTCATGAATAACAGTCTGTTTCCGTTATATCCTGTAAACAGTTCCTTAACAACGACAAACCGCATATCTGTGCTGTGCCCTGCCGACCATGGGTAGTAAGGCCAGCCGTAAAATGCTTTCCTGCCTGTGAAGAAAAACTGGTTCATGCTATAGGGCGCGGTCAAAAATACATCCTCCGGCCTGGTATTCTTCTCAATCCAGGCTGTCACGGGAGACTTGAGATCGACAGTTACCGAATTGGCGTTTTTGTTGATATATCCGATCATTTCAACAACACCGGTGCTGAAAAGGCTGAATGTCAATACGATTGAAATGATAATCAAAGCAAGAGACGCCAATATAGACTTTATGAGAATTCCTCTTTTCAAGGATACCGGCTCGTGTCTGGCATCACGAAATGGCATATACGGTCTTTCAGGTTCACCAATTCCAAGAGCAGTCTTTTCGGTTTCGTTCTTAATCTGGGTAATGTTTACCGGTTCAATCATTTCGAGAGCTGTTTTTTTCGATTCGATCGTTTGACTGGCTGTATTTGCTGATTCGATTGCTTGACTGCCTGTGTTTACCTCTTCGATCACCTCAACGTTTGTTTTTTCGAATTCGCTTGCTTCATCGGATGTTTTTTCTAATCCATTAACCTGAAGGTCTACCTTCCTGGTGTCCATTGCGTCGGATTCTATACTTTCCTGCCCTAAATTCTCGTATATTGCTTCCGACTTAACGGTCGCTGGAGCTTCCGATGGAAATTCAGAATTTGGCGAAATCGCTTCTGATTTAACGGAATCTGTTTGTGTCATATCAAACTTCCTTGACTGGTTGTAGGTGACAAACTTGTAGACGTAAGAAAGTTTGCCTTTCGTGGCACTATAAAGCCTGCAAAGCAAATCCGCTATGAAAATATTGATCAGGGCGTAACCTGCTATTATATATTTGTGGTTAACTGTAACATCCGGAGTCAGGGAAACTGTAATTGCAAAGACAATCGGGCTGAAGAATGAAATCATCAATATTCTCTTGATCCTGTCGCGTTCAAATATAAAAACTACAACTATCAAAACCAACGCTATCCCCAAGACCTGGAACAGGTAGCTTGCAACCCCTGTGAAGGATTTGTCCGGGGAGATGAAACCCCATAATATCTTTGGATCGGCTACATTCGATGCCCCTCCGGAAAGTATCTTCGTCCAGAATAGAGAAGCCACTACTCCTGTTGCCCCCATAATGATGTAGGCGATTCTCTCTTTGGCGAAAAACGCCATTACGAAAAGTACACACAAAACCGTAATCAGCATTGAACCATGCCAGTATGGAAGAACTGCCAAAAGCAGTGCGGACAAGATCAATGTCTTCTTGTTTTCGAGCTTCCACAGGTCCTTGTTGCTAAGGTAATTTCTGAAAGCCTCGGCGGCCGGATTGTCGGCTATCGGGTCAGTCATTTCTTCATCAGATTGTCTCGGAGTCTGCTCGTTGCCTGGGGAGCTGATATGGACGGCGGATTGGATTTCTTCCTGATACAATGTTGTATCAACAGGCAATTCACCATTGTCTTCCGTGCTTTCTTCCCGGACTTCGTCGGTGACCGTTTTCTTAATCTTAATAAGAGTGGGATAAAAAAGCATGAGTATTATAAGCACAGCTGAAAATCCCCATAAAAGATGGCGCTGGTTGGCATATACGTTCATAGCCCAAAGTCCCCAGTCATCATGGATGGTTTTGCCGATGAAGATATTGGTCTTCAGGACATCGGATATGATTCCGCTTATGTCCGCCCCTCTTTTCTTTATAATATCGTCGAGATAAGTGAAAATCGCATATGAGCTGCGGAAGAAAAGCAGCAGAGGTGCAATGAGGAATGTCTTCCTTTTGCCTGTAATCAATACTGCAAAAGCTCCCAGGAGTGTAGTGAAGGAAAGAATACCAAGGATGCTAGGTATGTTCATTGCAAGGTCAATTCTCATTCCAAGATAGTTCAATATTCCGCATAAGTAGAAAAAGAAAAAGTGATATTTGATCCCGTCGCCCGCAAAATGCGGATACTCCGCAGGATAGTTGTGGCCTTTTGCAAATGAGCTGATAACCGCCGTATGAGGGGCGAAATCACTGAACACGGTATATCCTGAATTCAGAATATTGCCTTTGACAAAAAACGAGTAAAATATCAGGAAAATTGCAAATAGTCCGAATCCCCATAATACTGCGGAATAATATGAACTCCCTTTCAATTTAGCGGCAGGGGCCGCCTCTATATCCGATTCGTCCTTGTAAAGGCTGGTGAACGGAATTCTCTTAAAGAAGAAGATAATAAAAAATGCAGCAAGTCCAAAAACCAGTATATTGGAAAACACAAGCGGATTTTGTTCGCCCTTCACAACAACGGCAAAAAACAGAGTGATAAAATAATGGATTGTCGTTAAAAACGTTGCTCCAACAATAATGCTAAACGGAATGTTAAACGTCCATTCGGGTGGATGAACACCTTTTGGGGATATGGTTTCGAACAGATTTTTCGTCTTAATTCCGAATAGCTGCTTAATAACCAGCCCAAATATTGTTGATATCGCTAAATATATTACTGCTAGCATACGTCCTCCTTGTGCAATTTGCTATTTTGCTCCGTTAATATGTTGGCATAAAAATATTCTTTAGAATTTTTTATATTACATTTTACCATAATTGTTAGCTCATGCCACTACCTTTTTTCAATAAAATAAACACGGCAAATTTGTCTTTTAATCAAATGATGTTATAATAATCAAAACATCCTTAGCAAAACCAAGGTTTTATACTTATTAATTAAGCGTCAGATAAGAATACGTTTTTGCACAGCTTTAATTACTTTTAGGATAAATGGAGGCATATTTGTTTAAGAGACGAAAATCAAAACCAATCAAGGGCAGCCGTAAATTCAATATCAAAGAATTGCCCTGGAAATTCATATTCAAGTCCGTACTCGCACTTTCCATTTGCGCATTTTTAATTGTACAGGTCCTTGGCTATCGTCATTATTATGAGAAGTCTGTGAATGCAGCAGCGGATAATGCAGCGCTTGCGAGCCAGTTGAATCTTCTATCATCTGATATAGACGCAAAGAAACAGCAGATAGACGCGCTTACAAAATCTCAGACTGATTCTACTAAAGAACTCAGAGCCAGTATTGAATCGCTAAGCAAACAGTTGAGCGAGACGGCAAAAGATAACAAGGAACTTACAGCCGACCTTAACAGTGTTAAAAGCGCAAATGACGTCTTGAGACAGAAGCTTAGTACCATAATTGGATCCGCGTCTCGTTCAGGCTCTGGCATCGCTCCCACAGCTTCAGGCAGATCAGGACTTACACTTGCCAATCTTAAGACCCTTACAAAGGGCACCGGGCTTGTGGGAACTGAAGAAGCATTTCTTGCTATTGAGAAGGCAAATAATGTGAACGCTCTTTTTGCAATAGCTGTTGCAAAGCATGAATCCGGCAATGGCTATTCTTCACTTAGCATCCACCAGAACAATCTTTTCGGTCTCAAAGGGTATAATGGATGGATGTCATTCAAGACAAAGTCGGCATGTATAGCGTATTTTGGCCAATTGATTCAGAAAAATTATATACGAAAAGGTTATACCACTCCTGCAAGAATTGGTATGAAATATGCAGAATCAAATGCCTGGGCGTCCAGGATAACCGAATATATGATTAGAGAGATGAAAAAGGTATACAGGTAGTATACGCAGAATATGCGTCTGAGTCCAAATGTATTCATATAAAGCCGAAGCTGTCAAATAAAGCCGAGGCTGTCAATAAACTAATCAGTTTCTGTTGAGATACTCGTTCAAATCCTGCGCATCTTTTATCTCCAACCCTTTTTCGCCCGCCATTGATTCGAAATGATGCCGGAATTCGTGTTTGAGTGTCTTCTTTAGCTGTTCCTTTATCTGCGGTGCTGTCAAATGTCCGTATACCCTCTCAAATGATCCGTAATATATAGTTATATATCGTCCCAGGGTTCCGTTGAAGTTATATTCACCAAGAATAAACAGATCGTTGTTCTTGTTTCTTTCGTGCAGTTTCGCCTCGGGCAGCAAAATAACGCCTCCGTTAAGCTTCCTGTAAAACTCGTCAGGAAATTCAGTAGCGATCTCATCTAGCATTGTAAGCATTTCTTCCATGGTAATCATATAAAATACCGCCGTTCATATACTAAATGTGTATTTCAGCATATCTAAATGATATCACATGTGTATTTCTTTTTACAGCGGTTTGTATTATAGCGTTTGAAATATGTTGTATATAGCATTTTGAAAGGAGTTGGATAATATGTGTGCTATCAAAATGCATTCGGCAAACTGTTTTTTAGTATTTAAAAGTATATAATATCAAATAGTTTGCTATGATATGTTCTATTTAAACGCATTCGGCAAACTTTTTGCTGTCATTTTATTATATAATGTAAATAAGTTTGCTTACATGGTACGGGGGATTTGTTTTTGAAAAAGATATTCAATACTGACAATATAGGCTTCGGAGGACTTCAATGGTTTTTTTGGTCTGGTTTCTGCACGTTGTTTGCTTTTCTGGTCTTGTATCTGAAATCCAGAAATTATAATGCTGTTCAGATAGGTGTGATTATGTCCGCCATTTCTGTTGTCAGCATTTTCGGGCAGCCGTTCTGGGGTCATTACAGCGATAGAAAGCACACCATGAGAAATGTGCTGGTTGTCTGCCTTGCCGTTTCCGGAGTTGTTTCTCTTCTCCTGCCGGTTTTTTCGAGTTCCTATATAATAGTCATTATGATTTGCCTTTTGATATCTTTTACCGAAAATTCAATGCCCACCATAATTGACAGCTGGACTGTGAACTCTGCGGTTAAAAGGCCATGGATCGACTATGGGCTGACTCGCGGCCTCGGTTCTCTCGGATACGCCATTACAGCGGTTGTTTTTGGTGTAATGCTTGACAAATTTGGATACGGTCTTATTTTTCCGGTTCATTTCGTATTGATAGTTATAACAATCGGCTTTTGCTTTTTTGTAGAGAAAACACACAGGGCTGAAGTTTCCTATGTCAGCGCTCCGCCCAAGCTGATTGTGCCAAAGTTAAACCTTCTTGAATCAAAGGATTATATAGTTTTTCTTATTGCGTCAACGCTGGTTTTCACCGGATTTCGTGCGACAGCTACTTTCTACCCGCTCCTTCTTAGCATGAAGGGCGGAAATAACAGTGACATGGGGCTGTCTCTATCAATTATGGCTTTAAGCGAAGTCCCGGTGCTTTTTCTCTCGCGAAAATTATTGCTAAGGTTCAAAGACACTTTTCTAATAGCTGTGTCAATGTTGTTTTTTATAGTCAGGGTGCTGCTTCATATAGTCGTTCCCACAGTTCCCGGACTTATTGCCATACAGGCGATACAGTCGCTTTCATTCGCGCTGTTCCTTCCTGCAGCAGTATATTACATTAAAAGGATTTCTCCGGACGGCCTTAATTCCACATACCAGACGATTGCTGCTTCATGCTACTTTGGAATCGGCGGTATAGCGGGAGGTCTTCTAGGCGGAATAATAATCGACAAAGCAGGGATTTATAACATGTTGTGGCTCAGTTGTGCTGTAACACTGCTTGGGATGTTGATATTCATATTCTCAAACAGACAGGGGAATAGGGCTGATAGGATATAATCGGTGTCAATTACAAATATATTAATCCATTGGTCAGTTAAATATGTTTTAGTGTTTCATTTGTTTTAGTAATTTACTAATTTTTCTATCTTGTTAGTTTTTTTAATTTTATGCACTATTTTTGTTTTACAATTTATTTTGTATTTTATGTTTTTAAAATCCTAATAACAATATAGTCTTCATACTCGAACTTTGATAATTCTGAGGTTAAATAAATTTCAAATTGTATTTAGATTCCTATTTATACATTTCGGCGCGCAGCTTCGAAATCTCTTCATTCTCCAGATAATCGTCATAGGTGGTCTGCCTGTCAATGATGCCTTTGGGTGTGATTTCTATTACGCGGTTTGCAATGGTCTGTATGAACTGGTGGTCATGAGAAACGAAAAGAATCGTTCCCTTGTAATTGATCAGTCCGTTGTTAAGCGCTGTTATCGACTCCAGGTCCAGGTGGTTCGTCGGTTCGTCAAAAAGAAGCACATTCGCACCTGATAGCATCATTTTAGATAGCATACAGCGGACTTTCTCTCCTCCGGACAGCACACTGGCCTTCTTCAAGGCTTCTTCGCCGGAAAAAAGCATTCTGCCAAGCCAACCGCGTAGAAAGGATTCATACTGGTCGCTCGAAAATTGACGCAGCCATTCAACAAGGTTCAAGTCCACTCCCTCGAAAAACTTCTCATTGTCCTTGGGGAAATATGACTGTGACGTAGTAACACCCCATTTGAATTCGCCGCTGTCCGCGTTTGTCTCTCCCATGAGGATATTAAACAATTGTGTCTTGGCCTGACCGTCGGGTCCTATGAACGCTATCTTGTCACCTTTGCTAACCGTAAAACTAATGTTTTCGAGAACTTTCACACCATTTTCTGTCAGTGTTATGCCATTCACCGAAAGGAGGTCATTTCCGGATTCTCTGTCCTGCTTAAAATCGATAAACGGATATTTGCGTGATGATGGCCTTATATCTTCAAGAGTAAGCTTGTCGAGTAGTTTCTTACGGGATGTCGCCTGCTTTGACTTGGATGCATTTGCACTGAACCGCTGAATGAATTCCTGCAGGTCCTTCATCTTGGCTTCGGTCTTTTTGTTAGCATCCTTTGCCTGCTGGAGAGCAAGCTGGCTTGACTCGTACCAGAAATCGTAATTGCCTACATAAAGCTGTATCTTGCCGTAATCAATATCTGCGATGTGTGTACATACTTTATTAATGAAATGTCTGTCATGAGATACTACTATGACGGTGTTTTCGAAGTTATAGAGGAAATTTTCGAGCCAGTCTATCGCAGCTATGTCAAGATGGTTGGTGGGCTCGTCCAATAGAAGAACATCTGGGTTGCCGAAAATCGCCTGCGCCAGAAGCACTCGGATTTTGCAGTTGCCGTCAATCTCCTTCATCTTTTTATAATGAAACTCTTCACTGATACCAAGTCCGTTAAGAAGCGTTGCTGCATCAGACTCTGCCTCCCAGCCGTTCAGTTCGGAAAATTCCGCCTCAAGTTCGGATAGCTTGATTCCATCTTCCTCTGTAAAATCAGTCTTCGAATAATATACTTCCTTCGCGTCCATTATCTCGCACAGTTTCTTATGCCCCATAATGACCGTCTTGATTACTTCATACTCATCAAATTCAAACTGGTTCTGCCTTAGAAGTGCTATACGCTCTCCAGCTCCCGTGGTTATATCTCCCTTGTTAGGTTCTATCTCGCCTGCCAGAATCTTCAGAAAAGTCGATTTGCCTGAACCGTTTGCTCCGATCAGACCGTAGCAGTTACCAGGGGTGAATTTAATATTAACGTTTTTAAATAGTGTTCGGCCTCCATATGACAAGGAGACGCCTGTTGCTGAGATCATTTGTTTTCCATCCTTAATAATTCTTAGGGTTGTATATAGTTCTGATATCAAATCTGTTATTCAACTTATTTCATATCGCTATACTGCCAATTTTCCATAGCCGAGACATTATAGCACAGATTCGCCCCTTATTTACAAAAAAATTGTAATTCAATTATAGAATTGATATAATTAGCGTGAAAAAACGAAATTTTTTCACGCTTGGAAAAAACGCTTGATACCATAAATAGCTATCAGACACCATAGGTGTCACGCGTTTTTTCTTCCCAATTTACGTTTTGCTGTTTCACATGTTTTTAAAACGCTTTGCACTTTCTGAAATGGCTAAGGAGGTTTTATGTTTTTTAGTTTTACAGATTTTGGACATAAACTGGAATTGTTTACACCTCAGTATTATCTTGCATTTTTGATATTTGCCGTCATTCCCTGTTTTTTGGTCTATCTTCTAAGAAACTGGCTGCGCAAATCAAAGCTTGAGCCATTCATCAGAATCTCAATCGGCGTGTTTGGACTTTTGCTTGAATTCTCACTTTATGCATGGTACATATTCGCCGGTAAGAAAACTGACTGGCGGGAGATAATTCCCACCACCCTTTGTGGACTTACTATATTATTAAGTTCGTACGCCATGATTACACTTAGCAAGAGAATATCTCCAATCATATATTTCTATTCATTCGGCGCATTTTTCTCATTCGTTTTTGCTGATATCAGCTATGGATATGATCGTTACAGGTTTTATTCATACTTTGTTATACATGGACTTATTCTGGTTAACACCGTTTATTTGAGAGCCGTTAATAATTTTAAAGCCGACGGTAATGCTTTTGCTCGGGCGGCACTGGTATTATTTCCGTTTCTTGTTCTGTCAGTTGTACTTAACAAGATTTTTGACATGAATTTTTTCTATATGGAATTTCCGATTATTGAGAATATTCCTGTCTACACCAAGATTTATGAGATTAACGTATATCTTTATTCGCTGGCCGTCTTTGCATCCCATTATATTCTGATGCTTGCGATGTACGGTATTGCGAAGCTGACAAGGATGAACAGGAGCAAACTGGATTTTTTGTGATGTAACCAGACTGATTTTACTAATAAGATGAAAAAGGCAAATATGGATTTTTGTGATGTAACCAGTCATAATTTACTAATAAGTTGAAAATGACAACACTGGATTTTTTATGATATAATTGGACTAAAATTTACACAGATCGGGGTTATTAACATTGGATATAAGAGTTTCTAAAGCAGAGCTGGACGAAAGGCTTTCAAAGTTCATCGCACTGATGAATGTAAGCGCTAATGACTGGGACACTGCCTTTATTATTGGCAAGGTGAATCAATATTATTTTACAGGGACAATGCAGGATGGACTACTTATTGTCAAGAGAACCGGTGGTGCATTTTATTGTGTACGCAGAAGTTTTGAGCGGGCGGGGCAGGAATCCGGTTTTGATGGAATCTATGCCATTGAAAGCTATCGCGATGCTGCGGCCATTGCCGGAGCAGATTGCGGCAATGTCTACATAGAGACGGAGGTTGTGACTTTCGGTATCACCGAGAGATTGAAGAAAGCTTTCAATATGGACAAAATCGCTTCTCTGGACAAAATAATCATGACGCTCAGATCCGTTAAATCGCCATATGAACTTTATTGGATGGAGCAGTCAGGTAAAGCACACGTTGATCTGCTTCATAATTCAATTCCAAATCTTCTACAGGAAGGTATGAGCGAGATTGAATTCGGTGCTGAGTTGTTTAGAGAGATGATGAGGCTGGGATATCAGGGGATGAGCCGTTTCTCTATGTTTCAGACCGAGATGGTTGTAGGTCAGATAGGGTTCGGAGACAGCTCTCTTGCTGCAACTAATTTTGATGGTCCCGGTGGTGGGCTTGGCATGTATCCAGCCGTTCCGATTCTTGGCAGCCGCGAGAGACGGTTGAAGAAAGGTGATCTGGTTTTTGCCGATATTGCATTTGGCATGAATGGATACCATACGGACAAGACTCAGGTTTTTATGTTTGGAGCTACACCTTGTGCAGATATCGTCAAAGCTCATGAGGGTTGTATCAATGTCCAGCGAAATATTGCACGACTTCTGAGACCAGGTGCTATTCCCGCCATAATTTACAATGATATTATGTTAGGTCTGAGTGAAGATTTTAAGAATAATTTTATGGGATTCGGGAGCAGGAAAGTAAAGTTTCTCGGACATGGTGTCGGGCTTCATATTGACGAATTCCCGGTAATTGCAAATGGATTTAAAGAACCACTGGTTGAGAACATGGTCATCGCCCTTGAGCCCAAAAAGGGCGTTGTCGGCATCGGCATGGTAGGTGTTGAAGATACTTATCTCGTTACACCAGAAGGCGGAAGGTGCATAACCGGTGGCGGGAGCGAGATCATTGCAGTCAAAGCATGAAACTCAGTCTAGCTGAATCATGATGTTTTACAAATCGGCCCAGCCAAATCTGTGCTATTTTAAAATTTGGCTGTATGTATACAGACAAAACATCCTGCAATTTATAATCTATTATTTACTAATTACAATCAATAGACTAACATAGAATGAGAGCACCAATCATCCATAAAATTATCGGTGCTCTCGTTTTTTGCGTTTATCTAACCTAGTATTGCAAGGACTATCGTCCCGCTGAAGCATAGGGATGTATCACCAGCTAAATATAAACAATCTCTAATGCGCCCAGCGATACGCTGCCTTTCAATGTGAGACGTGGAGAATCCTCCGTCAAATCTGCCGGCCTGCCGGTATACTTAACTTCGGCAAGACTCACATTGATGTTTTCTATCACCCTCCAGCTTCTGGGGATATAAAGTTTCATCTCCGCTAAACTGCAGTCAATGAATATTTCCGCACCTTGTGGACTTAGTTGTGTTTTGTCGAAAAAGACCTCCAATGCACCAAATGATGCGGAGAAACTGGCACTCTCCAGATTATCCGAGTGCAGATACTTGCTTGATGAGCTGAATCTTACATTTGCACCGGGATTGTTGTCATCGATTGTTTCGCTGGTCTTGCTGTAATCGTGGCCTACATAACTACATTCTGTGTTGTGCTTGCTCTTTTTGCGGAAAATAATGCTAAATCCAATACTTGTAAGCAATCCGGTTAACAGCAACATCCATGTTGAAACTTCGGGAAGACCGAGAGGCTGCCTGAAAATTATATAGAGAAATGCCAGCGGAATAAATACTCCGAAAAAATTGAGACTTATAAGACTATAAATTATCAGAGCTGCAAGCAAGACACCCTCCAAAACGCTAAGCACTCCAATTTCCCCAAATGCTCCTACCTGGCTCGCAATGGTAAATACCGCCAATGCGAGAAAAAACAACCCCCAAAATAAATTTTTACTTTTCATAACTACTCCTTTCATTTAAGCGTTTCCGCAAATCATTAAAATAATGGCGTGAAACGTATACATTCTTATGACTGTCTTTGAATTGTATAAGGCTCGATGCGGTGAAGTTTCTTACTATCGAATATACCTGTCTGGTATTTACGATAGCCGACTTGGATGTCCGTATAAATTGCCTCGGAAGGATTTCATCCAGCTCGCAAAGGCGGAATTTTATTTTGTATTCATCATTGAATGTATGAGCATAAATGTGTTCACCTTCTGTCTCAAAAAACAGCACATTATCAAGTGGAAAGTAGTACTCTGTGTTTTGCTTGTAAAATGTCATCTCTGAAACAACCTTCGACTGGTCCAGAATATACTTATGTATTTTCTGTAGTTTTTCGTCCACTTGGCCACAGCGGATTAAAACTTCGTCTTCGGGCAAACCGTCAATCAATTCAATACGAACCTTCACCAAATCACCTCCTCACACCATCAGTATAATATATTTATAGAATTTTGGAATAGCAAATCGCCAAGTGGTTGATTTTGGCCGTTCAGAGGTATAAAAACGCAGATAAGGTAATTACTATAATGCTCTCCTTGCATATTTTGAACATGCAAATTCCCTGTTCGAAATACAGTACACATACAAAATTTATTATGTAAACACTTTTTTTGAAATCTATTGTGAATTTTTTGAGTCTTGTTGTATGTTTGTATCCCAAGCGTTGCTTTTGATTTTACAAGGTGCTATTCGATTAAGTATATCACCAGTTGGTATGCTTTAGTAGTGGCTTATTTCAATTTTTTTATCGCAGATTATTTGTCTTTTTGCTGAGATTCCGTGTATAATAATGAAGTGTGGATACTTGATTTTCTTGTATCCATATTATGTGCCCGTACCATTTCTATATAATTAGAGTTTTGGTTTTTATAGAAGGGTTTGCAGGATGGCTCTTTTTCATTTTTGGAGATATTAACATGGACGGAAATGATACCGATAGAAAACATGAATTTCTTGTTTCATTTGACAATGACAGGAAGATATTATGGAAGAATATTATGGACGGATATAATACTGATAAAAAATATGATTCTATCAAAATACCCGATCGGCAAAAGTATCTAGCCGACGGTGTTGCGGACGGCTTGCCCTTGTCAGAGCAGAAGTTTGAAACTGCTGATCCTGATTCACAGGATAATGACGCGGATTCATTGCACCCGTCTAAAGCCGGTAACCCTTCTTCGTCAGATAATGACGCGGATTCATCGCACACATTAAAAGTGTCTGCGCCTGTTTCGTCAGATATTATTGCAGATTCATTGCACCCGTCTAAAGCCGGTAACCCTTCTTCATCAGATAATAACGCGGATTCATCGCACACATTAAAAGCGTCCGATTCTGTTTCGCCAAATGAAGGTTATTTCTATGAGATTGAATATGATTCCAACCCAGTCCCGGGTGTCGGTAGATATGTGCTGAAGCCTCAGCAGATACAGGCGCCTGCAAAGGATGAAATCCGTGATTTGTTTGCGCAAATGAAGGACATATCGAAAGCCCACCATTCTTCGATAGATTATTCCAGGTTTTTTGACAGAAGAGTTTATAATGACAATGCTTTTATCTTTTATAAGCAGGGTATGTTTATGAAGGATTTCACGGACGATTATAAGGACAGCATCCCTTTTTCATCGTATTTTCCCTATTATCAGATGATGGGATATGAGCAGCTCAGAACTTATTTCACCTGGCGTACACAGGTGAGAAATGGGAATATTGCCGATGTATCCTTGTCCTATGCATTTTTATATATTTATGAATTGCTGGGCAACATCGGATTTGATAATCCGCAGGACGCCCTTGACAAGCTGATGCATTTCTGGCAGGAATTCCGTGCATTTAACAGTGCGATAGACCGATATATCTTTAGATGGCTTAAGGATTATCATATCTACTATGAACTGCCGCAGTCATTCAAGGAATTTATCGACCAAAACGACCTTGCTATGCATTATCCGAAATTAGTGGATAACAAGAACAGTTTTGACTTATTCTGTTCTATCTCAAAGTATGATGTACGAAAATCCATCTTTTTTGCGGAGGGCAGAGAGAAATTGATAACCGACTGCTTTTACTTCGTTATCGATAAGCTCAGACAGATTCTTCTTGATAGCGGCATCCGTTTTGAAGAGGCTATATTTCAACCCACAAGGAAGATATCCGCGTGGAAGCCATTTAGGGATGCACTTTTTTATCAGTGTGTAAAACAGCCGGACAAGCATGTCGTAATTTCAGAAAACGAAATTTACATATGCAAACAGAACACCTGGACTTTCAGCAAGGAGCTCACGTCTGGAAACGGCAGGGAGTTGATTGGATATATTATAAAAAAGATAGAGTCCGTTTTGCGGCAGGCTACAAAATACAAAGTCAAGCTCACAGCAAACATAAGCGCAGTTAACCAGGAAATGATTCTCAGGCTTGGCGAGCAAGGGATGTCCTTTGATAAAATCATCAGCAATGCGGTTTTTGAATTTTATAAAGAAGTTAACAAGACAGTCGTTATCGTAGATCACGAAAACCTGTCCAAAATCAGGCAGGATGCCCTTTCCATCCAGCAGAAGCTAAGTGTGCCGGAACATGATGATAATTCTGCTTCTTTTGTCACACCTTTCAATCCGGCTTCCTCAGAGTTACAGCAAACTAAAACCAAACCATTACCTGATAACGAGCATGTTGTTTCGAATGTTCAGAAAACTAAGTCCAGTCAAACACCGACAATCAGTCAACTGGCTTTTTCGGATTTGCCGAATACAGCGGTTACCCGGTCATCAGGCAATAAATCGGGTCTTTCGGATTTGTCGAAAACAGAGCCTGATCAGTCCTCGAATAACGAACAAGCTTTTTTGGATTTCGCGGATTTTAATAAAGCTAAATCAAGCCCTTCATTTGACAATTCTCCGACTCCCCTACCAGATGTCTGGGAGAGTTTCAAAAACGCGCTGACTCCAACTGAAAAGCAGGCTTTGTCTATCGCTTTGTCAGAGAATACGCAGCTAAAGAAATTTGCCGATAAATGCGGTATAATGCTAGAAGTAATGATTGATGGAATCAATGAAAAGGCGATGGATTTTATCAATGACAATCTTATGGATGAAGAATTTGTCATATATGACGATTATATAGATAAAATAGAGTATTTGGTAAAATGATTATGAAGGCGATTATATAGATATGATAGAGGTTTTGGTAAGATGAATATGAAGGCGATTATGAAGATAAAATAGAGGATTTGGCAAGATGATTATGAAGGCGATTATATAGATAAGGTAGAGGATTTGGTAAGATGAGCATGACAACCCAGGTTCCGACAAGGATAGCGAATATTCTGATGAACGCCCTAAAAGGCGGTGTTGTGCCACGTGTAGGGCTAGAATACATTACGGTGGGGCGCACTCAGGAGATTGCCGCTATTTTGCATGATATAGAAATGATAGAGGAAAGCAGCGCATCGTTCCGCTTTATTGTAGGCAAATATGGAAGCGGCAAGAGTTTTTTGCTTCAGACAATACGTAATTATGCCACAGCAAAAGGCTTTGCGGTCGTTGATGCAGACCTGTCACCGGAACGACGCTTTGCCGGGACCAAAGGTCATGGGCTTGCTACATATAAGGAGCTGATCTTGAATCTTTCCACCAAGTCAAAGCCAGACGGCGGTGCACTTCCCCTGATATTGGAGAAGTGGATTTCCGGTATTCAGACGTCGGTAAAATCCCAGTCCAATGCGAGCGGTGATGAATTCGATGATTTGGTTGAAAAGCAGATTTTCTCAGTAGCGAGTTCACTCGAGGGCTTGGTTAACGGTTTTGAATTCGCCAAGGCAGTAGTATTATATTGGAAGGCTTACAGGATGGATGATGTTGCGATGAAATCCAATGTCCTTAAATGGTTTCGCGGTGAATATCAATCCCGCAAAGAAGCAAAATTAGAATTAGGAATCAACTTTATTGTCACCGATGAGACCTGGTATGATTTCCTGAAAATTTTCGCCGTGTTCCTGGTAGGTGCAGGTTATAAGGGATTGCTGGTCGTCATAGACGAACTGGTTAATATTTTCAAAATCCCGAATTCCATCACCCGGGCGAACAACTATGAGAAGATTCTCACCATGTACAATGATGTGCTGCAAGGGAAAGCCAGACATATAGGTTTTCTGATGGGCTGCACACCTCAGTGCATAGAAGACAGATACAAAGGTCTGTTCAGCTACGAAGCATTGCGCTCCCGTCTGGCAGAAGGGCATTTTTCAACAGCTGACATCAAGGATCTTTCCGCCCCTATAATCAGACTTCAGATGCTTTCACAGGAAGAGATGTATATACTTGTCGAGAAATTATTGCACATGCACGCTCAGCTGTACAACTATACATCCACTTTGTCTCATGACGAATTGCTTTATTTTCTAACGGTTGAGTATAACCGCGTCGGAGCCGACACCCACATCACTCCGCGTGAAATCATCCGCGACTTCATCGAGCTGCTCAACATTGTCCATCAGAATCCTCATAAAAGCATTTCAGATATTTTGGGTGACAACAGCTTTGTGATGGCCAAAGGCGGGATTTCGGATGATGACCTGCAAAGCGAATTCAAGGAATTTGAGGTATAACGCGCATGGATGTTTTTAAAAAGCTTGACGGTTCTGCCTATGCAACAGCCCAGAGAAAATTCGAGGTATAACGCGCATGTATGTTTTTATAAGGCTTAACGGTTCTGCCTATGCAACAGCCCAGAGAAAATTTGAGGTATAACGCGCATGGATGTTTTTAACAGGCTTGCTCCTTTTATTCAAGACTATATTTATCAAAACAAATGGGAAGAGCTGCGAGGCAATCAAGTGGCTGCCTGCGAAGTGATTTTTGACAGCGACGACAACCTGCTTCTTTCCTCGGGTACGGCCTCCGGAAAGACCGAGGCTGCTTTTTTGCCTGTGCTAACCGAACTTTATAATAAGCCATCGAGCTCAGTCGGTGTTATCTACATATCGCCGTTGAAGGCATTGATCAACGATCAGTTCAAAAGGCTGGAACAGCTGCTTTTGGATTCCAATATCCCTGTCACCAAATGGCACGGAGACGCCTCCATCACCTCGAAAAACAAACTAGTTAAAAACCCGCAAGGCCTTCTCCAAATCACACCTGAATCTCTTGAGAGCCTTATAACCAATAAGCGCGGAGCCTGTCTTTCGATGTTCGCCGACCTGCGGTACGTAATAATTGACGAGGTTCATTATTTTATGAGGGATGTCCGCGGGTTGCAGCTGCTTTGTGTTCTTGAGCGTCTTATGCAACTGACCGGTGTCAATCCACGACGGATCGGCCTGTCTGCCACCCTGGGGGATGTTACACTGGCTAAGAATTGGCTGAACACCGGCACAGGACGGGATTGTGTTGCACCTTTAGTAGATGAGGGAAAAAGAAGAATCCGGCTTCATGTCGAGCGCTTTGTTAATTATTCCGACAAACGCGATCTTGTCGAAAGGGACGGAAGCGGCAACGTAATTAACGTCAATTCAGGCGATGAAATGGGTGACCGTGAGCATTACGAATATCTTTTCAAGCAGACGCTGGACAAAAAGACCATCATTTTCACCAACAGCCGCGAAGAGACAGAATTTGTAATGGCACATTTGCGTGAGATCGCACTGAAGAACAAAGCTCCGGACGTCTACCGGGTCCATCATGGCAACGTTTCGGCTCTTATACGGGAAAATACAGAGGACGAGATGAAATCCGCTGACGAAAAAATCGTTACCGGAGCTACAGTAACACTGGAACTGGGTATAGACATCGGGTCTCTTGACCAGGCTGTACAGGTTGGCGCGCCAATCAATGTGTCAAGCTTCGCACAGCGTTTGGGACGCTGTGGACGGCGCGGGCAGGTTCCTCAATTGCTTTTTACTTTTGTAGAAGACATCAAAATCAATTCAGCCGACATTCTTGGCCCGATCAACTGGGAGTTCATCCGTACCATTGCCATAATTGAACTTTATATCAAAGACCACTGGATTGAACCGATCCCTCCACTGCACCATGCGTATAATCTCCTGTATCATCAGACTATGAGCTGCCTCAAGAGCAACGGCGAAATGTCTCCGGCCGGTCTAGCCCAGGCTATTCTTTCTTTAGGTTGTTTTAAAAATATACCGCAGGAAGATTATAAACGGCTGCTCACTCATTTGATTGACATAGATCAAATACAGCGTACCGAGCATGACGGTCTTATCATAGGCCGCGAAGGAGAGAAAATCGTAAACAGCCACAAGTTCCTGACGGTGTTCCTCGCACCGGAATATCTGCTCGTGAAAGACGAGAACCGCACTATCGGCACGGTCGACAAAGTCTACCCGGTGGGTGTCCGTTTTGCGCTGGCTGGTATTGCATGGGAGACGGTGGACGTTAACGTCAAATCCAAGGTTATCTTTGTAAAACGTGTTCCCGGAATTTCTGTAGTGGACTGGGATGTGGATTTCGTTGCCGAGCTTCACACAGTTCTAGTGCGCAAAATACGAAGCAGCCTTAAAACTGACGAAGCATATCCGTATCTAAGTGAACGATGCAGCGAGCGACTGGCCGAAATCCAATATATTACGCGTAACAGCGGCATTTTGGACAATCTCGTGACCCCGCTGTCCGATAAGAAATACGCCATTTTCCCCTGGGTTGGCACAAGACAGCTGATGACTCTGCATTATGCACTCCTTCACCGCAATGTCAAAAGCAAGCTACCATGGATCACATGCGTTTATCTAGAGGTTATCTTCAGCGGTACAATAGACGAGTTAGAGAATATAATCACTGACATACTTCGCTCAGACCTTGACCTATATGACCTGCCGCTGCCTGAAAAGGTACAAATCAACGGTAAATACAATGAATTTATTCCGCTTGACCTCCTTCGAAAGCAGTTTGTAGAGGATTATCTTGATTTCGAGGGTCTCAAAAATGACTTCCTATACCCTGGTGAATAGTAATTCAGAATAAATTGTTGACCTTAGTTATGGGTCAGATTTGATTAATACGTCTTTAATGTCTATATTGGATTAACAAATTTATGAAAGGTGGTTTTTATGATGTGGTGCCCTGAATGTGAGAGAGAACTTAAATCTGACCATGCCAAATGTCCTTTTTGCGATTCTATCCTGACAACCATTCCACAAGCAAGGAAGTTATCGGATCAAGACTTTGACCATGACGAAATGAATTATACAGACTTCGATAGCGGTTTACAAACAAAGTCAATCGAGCCCCATCTTTTGATGGAATCGGCCGATCAGGTCAGTATTGATCTAGTATGCAACATGCTAACCGAGAATAGCATACCTTTTTATGTAATTGACAAAGGTGCTCGCGGTATTAATAAAATCACTATAGGTGGTTCTGTTTTTGCTGCCGAGGTATATGTCGACAAGACAGATTTTGAGAAAGCCAAGGAATTAGCCGAAATAGTCGTTTCGCCTGACGAAGAGAAGAGGGATATAGTTCCACTCAAGGAATCAGATAACAAGTCTTTTCATTGGAGAATTGTTTTATTTAGAGTAATGGTCGCGCTCTTTATTATTGTGTATTTAGTATCGTATGCTCTTTCTGTAATGTCTCGCTTTTGATTTTACTGACGTACACTGTTATCAAAAAGAATTCTGCCATATAAAAGATTATCAGGTCAGGCAAAAAAGCCGGTGACATCTTCTCGTATATGCTAATCAGGTTAAGCGAGAAGAAAAACCTGTATGTCATAAAATACGACACGATAAGTAATTGTTTCGGGATAATATAAATAATAGCACCTATGACAATGATTTCTTATCGTATCACCTATGAAATTGTGCCGTCACTGACTGCACAATTTCAGATTTAGTGTCATCATACTTTGATTTCAATCTTATTTTTCAGTTCGATTTTAGTTAGTATCGGAGTATATAAATCCACACCTTGCTTAGGAGTAGAAATTGATATTACTAAGGAATATCTGATTTTCTTATCCCACCTGCCGAGATGCGCTCTTTCTTTCCACCAACCTGTTGCGGGATATACTGCAATTAAATTACTTGTAGCTAATAATGCAGCTGTTCCAGTCCATGTATCAGAATGAATTGATCCTACATTCCTGTTAGTAGGACCTAAAATCCAAGCTACTCCGCCGCCCCCACTTTTTTCAACATTTTCACTTTCATCGTTCATAGCTTTGCTTATACTTTTAATAAACATTTCTCTTGTGTTTGAGCCATTGACATCAAATCTTAAGGCGCAAGAAGCATAACGATATCGGTCTTTCCAACCAACTTCTCCTGGACCAGGTTCAATAAAGTAGGATAAAGTTATTTTCATTTGGATGGGTGTATCAAAAAGACTTTCAAGTACTTCCTTTGGCCAGGGGATTTCATGAATATGCATATCTTTTGTAATATATCTATAGTCTTTTTTATCAAAAGGCTGTAACTCCGATTGTATTATTAAATTCACGTTGTTTTCCATGCTTTTTATAGCAATTTCAAGATCAGGAACACCATATCCACAGCAACGCAATAATTTGTTGTAATCACCCTTATTTGTACCAATCAAAAACTGCCTTTTCATCTCCTCGGTCCAATTTGCAGAATGTATCATCATTGCTCTAATAGTTTCAGACCAGGCATTTGGGTACCTAACTTGGATTTTTGCAGCCATCCAAGCAGCCTGCGCAGTAGCTGCACTAGTTGCATGAAATGTTTCGAATTGTCTTTCAAGTGGTTTATAATAGGTAGTTAAAACAGACAAGTCTTCGCTAGTAAAACACCCATGACTGTCTTTAATAACATTTCCACCTTCTAAAACGATTTCGGGCTTTATAGGCCATTTTGAATCCCAAGATAATGAGGTAGTACTGTACGGAGAAAGGCCACCAGCTTTTGCTAAAGCAATAGCATTGGCATATTTGTCATTTCCAAATTTATCAAAATTTGTGTAGGCTCCTACTGTAACAGCATTCCATGACTGCCCTGGATTTTGAACCGGACTTGTTTTATTGCTAATTGGGTAATTAGTCCAATCATCAAATTCTGTATTGCCGGCACTTACGAAAAACAACTTTTTAATTTCATCAAAAGACCCTGACGTTAATTCATCCAATGCCGCCGACCATGAAGATGGGCTTCCATCAGCTGTATCAAATTTAGGTGCTGTTATGGCCATGCAAATTATTCTTATTCTTTCCGGATTATCAATTATTAATCGACTAATTGACTGCTCGGTTATCGCACCATATAAGTGTGGTTCATTCTCTCCTCTTGGAGGAAGAATTTTATATGACTCCAATGAATGCCCTATCTTAATATTATGAGTATCTTCCAAGGCGTTTTGTAAATCTCCATAAGCACACACCCCTGCCATTGATGTTCCATGTCCATCATGGTCATTATTACCCCAATCCTTTTCAAAACAGTTGCAATCATTAACGGTAAGGATCGGTTTTAGCAATAAGTGTCCGTTGTTAACGCCGGTATCCAGGATGCTTATGTGAATCTTATCTTGATTTTCAAATTGTAACCGGCTTAGTAAGTTATTTGCCCAATCAGTCTGATATTTATTTTCAAGTTCAATAAAAAACGCAGTAGTTTCTGTAACTCGCCGCATTTCGGCAATATATTCACTTGCCTCAATTAAGTTTTGGAGGTCCATTGCATTCGCTTTGCATATAATTACTCGTTTTTCTGGAAATTTTAAAACTTCTTCTTTTGATTCGATTTTTAAGATACTTAATGTATCTCTCAATGTTTTTTCAGACTCATCAGTATTTATATTCAACCATAGTTCGCACCAGAGAGCTTCCTGTGAAGGCATCCATTCCTTTTTGCCAATCCAAAAGGATTCAAATACCGCTATTTTTATATCTGCAATGGATGCTACCAATTTCTCGTTTTTTGGTTTGCCCGATATCTTATTATTTTCTTCCATATATTCGTTTATCTTGTTGACAAAGAAATTTTCTTTGCCTTTTGGTACAAACACAGTTGCTCTATCAATTTTAGTTTTTTCATCTATTTTTTCTGATCGAACATTTAGCAGCTTGATACCAGCAACTGAAGATTCGAGGCTCTTTGTCACAAGGTCATATCCTTGCTCACCTTCAAATTCTATATATGCACCTTTTCTTGTGGGGAAAGTTACTGCTGTTCGAGAACTATCAATACTCCTGGTATTTTCCCATATTGCTTCTAGTTTTCTTTTTAAAAAATTACCAAATTCTTCTCTGTTTCTTTCAGGAAAGAGTTTCTTGCTTCCACCTCCACTCTTTGAAGTATATTTAATTGGTGTGCTTGTATCTTTTAAGAAAATGTTATTTAAATCCTTACTTGCCACCTTATAACTCGCCACGCTCGTATGCAGAAATTTTTTCTTTTATCATCACCGCTAGATTCTGTTCGTCAACAAACAAGCTATCATTTAAAATAGCATCTTTTATACTGTCATCACAAGCATTGGAAATTTCAGCATGACTAAGTGTTTTGCTTTTAATAATAGCTTCTTTATAATTAAAATCAACCCTGGCAAAATTACTTAGTCTATTTCTAATTAATCTTTCTCTTTCATTATCATTTGGTAAAGAATAGTGAATAATATCATCAAACCGCCTAAACAAAGCTTGATCGAGCATTCTGTGATTATTGGTTGCAGCTACGATAAAACTATTTGATTTATCTTGTTCAATGAATTGCAAAAAGGCGTTTAACACCCTTCTCATTTCTCCAACATCATTATCCAAGCAACGCTCTGTACCGATCGCATCAAACTCATCAAATAAATAAACTCCTGGCACTTCCGAAATAGTATCAAATATCTGTCTAAGTTTCGAACTTGTTTCACCCATATATTTTGTTACCATTTTATCCATTAAAATAGTACATAACGGTAATTTTATTTCTCCAGCTAAGATTGATGCAGTCATTGTCTTTCCGGTTCCTGGTGGTCCTTCAAAAAGCAATTTCCTTCTGTTATTTAATCCATGTTTCTTAAGCTTATCTTGTTGTCTATATTCCCTGATAACTCTTTCTATTCGGTGTTTAATATCATTCGTGACAACAAGTTCCGAAAGCTTATGGTTAGACTCAGTGACTATTATTAAATCACTAAATTCTCTATTGAAAGGGATCACCTTTTTCTGACTCTTTTTTGAGTCATCAATATATTTGCGAAGATCGCGTGCTAATGCACCATGCCCCTGGGTCGCTTCATGTGCGGCTAGTTGTAAAACAATCGTATTAAATCTTTCACTGTTTTCATTATAATGCGATTGTATTAGTGTTTTGATTTGTTCAGCTGTTGCCATAAAACTGGCTCCCCTCTATAGTATAACTGTATGGAAATTTGTTTTATAAAAAACAATAAGTCAATATCCTTACACGGTTTAAGTATATCATATATGAAAAATATTTCTATAAAAACCTTATAAAGTGATTGGAACCTTTATATTACTTATTTCATTGGTTATTAATGTTATCACAAAGTTGTTTGTTTTTCTATTGAGCATAATCTATCCATACAACTCGTGTTTTGTGTTTATTTTATTCACTTAGGTGCATTGCGCCATGCCCTCGTTGTCGACCATAAATATTTCTTAACCTGCTTCTGAATTACTGATATTATATCACTTCCTGTTTACATGTAGTTATTTCATTTTGATCATTCGGGATTTGATCACAAAACCATATCTCAAATCTCTGCGCTCAGTGGTTTTGGTGCAAACACAGGTTTGTCCAATAACTTCAGATTTTTCATTTCTTTTTTCAAGTTGGATCGGACGCTCTTTTGCCAGAAATATTCACCGATGAAAAGCTTTCTGTCCATCCCGAGTTTGCGGAATATCGCATTTAGCAGTCTGCTGAACGAATAGATTTTGCTGCTTGCAATGATAATTTCATTTTGCAAATCGGCCGGCGAAATGTTTACTGGGAAATGCACGACATTGCCGTTGTATTTGCTCCAGTCCTCATGTATAAGCCGGTCCTTGTTTTCTTCGTAAACGGGTGTTCCTGGGATGAAGTACATAGACTGTATCAGCACTCCGCAGATATTGTGTTTTATAACAAAATCCGCCAGTACTGTACCCACGCCTTTAGTGTGGTTTTCGGCGCCTACGATAAAAAGCCCTCTGACATTCAGCCCATGCTTTTGTATGTTCAAAACAGATCGCACAATATCGTCATAATTGCTTTTCTTGTGATATTTTTCGAAGGCAACATTGTCCAGGAACTCTATGCCCATGGCAACTTCGATGAATCCAGCCTTTTTCATCAGGTTCAACATTTCATCGTCAAATCCGACTTCGTATCTTGCCTGTATTGTAAAGGAATATCTGATTCCGCTCTCGATTATCGCATTTAAAACCGATAGCGCCCATTCTCTGTTCGCGAAGAAATTGTCATCGGTGAGCCACAGAATATTGCTTAGACGGGGTATTCGTCTTTTGTCATGAAAATCAATCGCCTGCCTTATATCCTCAATGACATTTTCGGGAGTTCTTGTTCGCACACATCTGCCAAAATGTCGCACCACCGCACAGTAATCGCAGTTATGCGGACATCCTCTGGAAGCGTGGACTTGAGGCCAGAGTGCGTTGTGGCCTGCCATTTTGTGATAATTGTAGAGCAAGTGGCGGTTAGGGATGGTGTCAATGTTTTGTGGAGGGGTGCGCGCTCCGGTAAAAATCGTCCTGCCGTCTTTCAAATAGGCAATCCCCTCGATATCGACCGACAACCCGCCGTTCAATGCGCGGATGAATTCCAGAATGGACTCGTCGCCCTCTCCCAAAAGGACATAATCGCAATAGTTGACCGCCTCCGGATAATTCATGGAAGCGTGAAGCCCGCCCATAACAACAATCGCTTTTGAGTTCGCCTTTACATATTTTGCAAGCTCATAACCTCTGTTGGCGTTGAATGTGAAGACACCAATGAAGACTATGTCGCTATCCAGGACGTCATCCCATAAAATTTTGGATATGGACTCGCTGTACATAAGCGTGTCATCGACGGTGGTTTTGACAATTGTCGCAAGCGTCATAAGACCGGTTGACGGAGTTCTGATGTATTTGTCATATGTAAAAAGATTTCTCACCGACACGCGATACGGTAAGCTCCCGGGTTCTAAAAACCGAACTTTCTTAATCATTTGAGCCTCCTATCAAGAATCGTATCATTTTTTTCTTGGTTGCACTAACAAGTATGGCTTGAAATTCCGCAACCGGTGGTTGCATTTTTACTAATTACATCGATTATACAGTAATTTCAGGCATATAACTACGTATTTTGCGACGATTCGCCTTTCGTCTAATTGATTTTGGGGACTTTTTATTACTAAAATGGTAAAATACCAGATAAAAGATATAAATGTTAAAATATCATTTAAAAGAATACATTATGAAAAATGGAGGAACTGACTTTGAAACTATATATTAAACAAAAAGTTTTTTCGTGGGGAGACAAATTCACTATCAAGGATACTAACGATTTTGACAAGTACTATGTCGAGGGAGAGGTTTTTACATGGGGGCATAAGCTTCACGTGTTCAATTCAGTAAACAACGAAGTTGCCTTTATCAAGCAAAAAATCCTGACATTTCTTCCAAAATTCGAAGTCTATATCAACGGCACTCTGGCCGTCGAAGTGGTCAAGGAATTTACTTTTTTGATTCCAAAATACACCTTGTCCGGAACAAATTGGACCGTCGATGGTGATTTTATGTCGCACAGTTACACTATCAGCGACGGGGGCAGACCAATCGCTACCATTACAAAAGCCTGGTTTACCTGGGGCGACAGTTACGAATTGGATATTGCCGATGGTGCCGACGAAATCCTGGTAGTGGCAACAGTTCTGGCGATTGACTGTGTTATGGAGGATCAGCGTTCGTCTCATTCGGCTATCAACTGAGTGTGCGAGTAAGGATTAGAAAATAGTTTATCCTTTTGGAGAAATCTTCTATGCATCGAACATCTATGGTAAGTCTCATGATCACTCCTGCTCAGTAAGTCCTTAGAAAATCTCCGTCTTTTATGTATCACGCAAAAATACTCCACTTATACTCTATGTATGTATAAGTGGAGTTTTCTAATTGATATTAGTTCATCATTCAACTTATTTTATGATAGTAAACAATTTTCCAATGACCGGAAGTGGAATCTCTTTTTCATTATAGGCGTTGACCATTCCATAAATGGCAAGTGCTAATATCGCCAGGTTGAATATCCATGACAAAAATCCAAAAGCAAAGAATATGGCTGTCAGGATAGATATTGCAATACTTCCTGCCACGGATGTAATGAAAAGCAATAATCCCTGGTTGGCATGAAATTTGCCTGTCGGTGTAACGGGACTAACTACTAATGGCAGAAAAAACAAAATTCCCAAATATGCCAGAACATAAATAATTTTGTTGGTGTCCGAAGACGGCGGAGGGGTATTGGGCGGTTCCTGTTGGTTAAATGGCGGAGGGGTAATGGGCGGTTCCTGTTGGTTCACCTGTGCTTGCTGAGTAGGGGCCTCATTCTGCTGATAAACAGGTGGAGGGGTGTTTACAGGATTTTCAGTAGGATTTTGTGCTAAGGGAGCTCCACAACCGTCACAGAATTTCATTTCATCATCGACTTGTTTTCCACATTCTTTACAAAACATTTCTTCTACCTCCAATAATTTATTTTTTGTATGATTCGAGATGATAATATGGCAGCAATTATCCTTCTGCCCTTTATCTTCGAACTTATATCTTGCATTTTACACTTTTACCGGGGTAATTACAATTCTAAATTTGTAAGTTCATCAGTTTTTTAAATTTTGCAAACATGATTACTTGTTCGCCGCCTTTTTAAGATTTGCTTTTTACATAAGATAAATACCAAATCGGGAAAAAAGTACTTGCAAAAACCTTATGATTTTTAGAATACTAAAATATTTCAGAAGGATACCCTTCCCAAGTAGGATATGTAAAACCTATCTTGTCCTCTAAATAGTACACTGTAAAGTCAGGTGCACAATTGTCAAAAACAGACCATAGCATATCCGGCGCATCTCCCATAAAGTATGCTGATTTCAAGTTAATGCAATTATAAAAAGCTCTCACGCTTATTCTTTCTACGCTGTCAGGAATTATTACACTTGTAAGTTTTGTACAATAATTGAAAACAAAATCTGAAATGCCTTTGACACTATCAGGGATTGAGTAGTTGCCTGTTTTAGCGGATGGATATTGAATAAGAAATGTTTTGTCCTTGTCAAAAAGCACACCATCAATGCTTGAATAATTAGCGTTACTGCTATCCACATTTATCTGTGTTAACTTGGAGCAGTTTTCAAATGCACCCGAACTTATCCATAAAACACTGCTCGGAATGAAAATGCTTCCAGTTTTTCCAGACGGAACCCGAATAACCGTCGTTTTGTTTTTATCAAAAAGGACACCGTCAATGCTGGAAAGTAATGTGTTGTTTTTATCCACAGTAATTTTAGTTAGTGCTGTACAACCGCGAAATTGGAAACCAAAACTTGTTACACTTTTTGATACATTCACGCTTTTAAGTCTTGAACAATTACTAAAGGCTTCATATTCTACATCGGTAATGCCGTTTGGAATGGCATAACTTCCGGTTTTTCCTGACGGAACCTTAATAATAGCTGTTTTGGTTTTGTTGCATAGAACTCCATCTATGCTGGAATATTTAATGTTATTATCGTCTACGGTTATTCGAGTCAGGGATTTACAGCCATTGAAAGTAAATTCACCAATTCCAGTAACTCCACTATGAATATAAACGCTTGTAAGACTGGAACATTTAGCAAAATCATAATCTCCTAAATATGTTATGCTTTTCGGAATTATATATTTTCCAGTCTTGCCACTTGGGATGCAAATAATAATTTTTCTATTTTTGTCATACAGAACACCATCTAAACTAGAGTAATAATTGTTGTTGGTATTCACATTGATTTGAGCCAGTTTATCGCAATATTCAAAAGAAATGTAGCCGTCTAGGTTATTGACTCCGCTGCCTAAGTTTACACTTTCAAGTCCTTGGCAAAAGATAAAAGCATCTCTTCCAAGGTAAGTCACATTGTTAGGAATGGATATTTTGACAAGTCCATCACAGTTGCTAAATACATAATTGCCAATACTTGTTACACTATTAGGTATGGATATATGCGCGAGTCTTGTACAATTAGAGAAAGCTCCACCGCCAATGTTTGTTACACTTTCTGGTATCGTAATGCCGGTAAGATTTTTACAGTTATAGAACGAACCTTCACCGATAAATGTAACACTTTCAGGAATATTATAATTCCCAATTTTACCTTCAGGAACCATAATAATACATGATTTGTCTTTGTTGAATAGCACTCCATCAAGGCTGGTGTACTTTGCATTTTTAATGTCAACACTGATTTTTGTCAGTTTAGTGCATCCATAAAATGGACTTCCACTGAGGGTTTCAACGCCGTCTCCAATTGTTGCACTGACTATTCTTGTACAATCCATAAAGGCGCTATATTCAATGTTTTTAACACTATTAGGAAATGATATGTTTGTTAAACTTTTGCAATAGGCGAATGCTCCTCTATATATGTCAGTAACTGATGGAGGTATTGTTATATTGGTTAATTTAGAACATCCGGAAAATGTTAGTGGATTTATAGTTTTAATTCCTATCGGCAACTTTGCATTAACAAGATTTTTACAATTGAGAAACGCAGCCTCACCAATAAAAGTTACACTGTCAGGAATAACGACCTTAGAAAGGGCTTCACAGTTATTAAAGGCATAATTTCCAATTTTAGAAACACCAATAGGAATGTCAATATTTGTAATTACAGTGCAACTATCAAAGGAATAATCACTAATGTCAGTGACACTGTTCGGAAGTGTAAATGAACCTTCTTTTCCGTATGGAAACCTTCTAACAATTGTTTTGTCTTTGTTAAATAGCACGCCTTCAAAACTCGAGTATTGATTGTTATTGGTATTCACATTAATTTTGCTCAGTTCTAAGCAATTTGTGAAAACATTATTGTCTATTATTTCAACTCCGCTCCCGAAATTAACCTCAGTCAGCCCTATGCAGTTATTGAATGCATACGTTCCAATACTGGTAACACTATCCGGAATCGTTATGTTTGTAAGGCGCTTGCAAAAATAAAAGACATTTTCACCTATGCTTGTTACTCCACTTCCAATAGCTATACCGGTTAAGCCTGTGCAATAATTGAATGCAAAATCTCCAATAATTATCACACTGTTTGGGATAGTAATTCCAGCAAGTCCACTGCAATTAGTAAATGCATAACTTCTGATGCTTTTTACACTGTCAGGAATAATAACGCTTGTAAGTTTTGAGCAATTTACAAATGCATATTCACCTATTTCTGTAACGTCGTCTGGGATTGCGTATTTTCCTTTTCTACCGCGTGGAAACTGGATAATAGTTGTTTTGCTTTTGTCCAATAGGACTCCATCGATGCTTGAAAATTGTGAATTATTTTCGTCTACTGAAATCTGTGTCAATGCTGGACAGTCTTCAAAATATCCCCATCCTATACTTTTTACACCGCTGCCAATATTAATAGTTGTAAGAGTTTTACAACCTTTAAAAGTCTTGTATCCAATGCTTTTAACGCTGTCAGGTATGGTAATGCTTGCAAGGCTTGAGCAATAGAAGAAAGCCTCATCGTCAATACTTGTTAAACTGTTAGGCATTGTTATATTTGCAAGGCTTTCACAGTAAGAGAAAGCTCTATTGCCAATGCTTATTACACTATTCGGTAATGTGATACTTGTAAGGCTTTTGCAAGATGAGAAAACTCCACTGCCAATGCTAGTTACACTATCTGGTATTGTTATGTCTGTGAGGTTTCCGCAGGATGAGAAAGCCCAAGAACCTAAACTGGTCACACTATTTGGTATTATGATACCTGTAAGGCTTGTGCAGGCTGAAAAAACCCCATAGTCAATACTTGTTAAATTATCAGATAATGTTATGTTGGTTAAGCCAGTGCAGTAATTGAATGCTTCTCCACCAATACTAGTTACGCTATTTGGGATTGTTATATTGGTTAACCCATTACAAAAAGAAAAAGCACTGCTACCAATACTTATTACGCTATTTGGGATTGTTATGCTGGTTAGCCCGCAAGCTGAAAATGCACTATCGCCAATGCTTGTTACACTATCCGGTATTGTTATGCTGAGTAATCCGGAACAACCTAAGAAAGTACCGTTACCAATGGATGTTACGCTATCTGGTATTGTAATACTTGTAAGGTTTTCGCAAGAATAGAATGAAAAACCGTCAATAATTTTTACACTGTTTGGAATTGATATGCTTTTTAACGAATGGCAACTAGCAAATGAGTAGCTACCAATGCTTTTTACACTATTTGGTAATGTGATGCTGGTTAATGAAGTACAATTAACAAATGAATGACTTCCTATGCTAGTCACACTGTCTGTTATGATTACGCTTGTTAGTCCTGTACAAAAGGAAAACGCATAGTCTGCAATTTTTGTTATGCTGTTTGGAATTATATATTTTCCTACTTTACCTGCTGGATATTGAATGAGCATAGTTTTGTTCTTATTAAATAATATTCCATCAAGGCTGGAGTATTGGGCATTATTGCTGTCTACACTTATTTGCATTAGTTTCGTACAATAGTAGAACACCCCAACTCCGATGCTTGTTACACTGTTTGGTATTGTAATGTTTGTAAGGTTTTCACAAGAATAGAAAGACATATCGGCAATACTTGTTACACTATTTGGGATTGAAATACTTCTTAATGAACTGCAACCTCCAAATGCTTCAACGCCAATATTTGTTACACTATTCGGAATTGTTATGCTGGTTAAACCAGTGCATGCATAGAATGCATAATTTTCAATACTTGTTATCTGATACCCATCTAATGTACCGGGAATTATTAAATCCCCTCCAATACCAGTATACCTAGTAATTTCTGCTGTAGAATCAGTTACTACGTAATAGTAGTCTCCACTTTGCTCTGCAGATACCGATTTCTCTAAAATACTTAGGGGTGTTAGAATTAAACTAAATGTGAGAATTATAGATAATATTTTTTTCATAATCAATTCCCCTCCAATTATTAATATTTCGCTTCTGTAGGGGCAAGTGTCAGCAAAATTGCCGTTGCAAGAAAAACGCTAAGTATTCTCTGTTTCATCTTTAAAATCCCCCATTCATTTAATTGATGAGTTTTCTAGAGATAGCAAGCAGGCCACGTGGCTATTATTGTTTTTGACTTTTCGGTTTGTGCTGTTGTTAAGATTAGGTCTATTAATGTTGTTTATGATTTGATTTTTGTCAATTGAAAATGTAATATTTAAAACACAATATCTATTATATTCCTATTGAATAAAAATGTCGTCATTTTAGCTAAATTCCGCCTACCGAAAATTTTTAACTATAATTGTGCAATTTGTACGATTTAGCTTTTCTCATTAGCTTTGGTACCATGATAGTAATATGGCAATTGCTGATACTAATGCAATAATAATTATCATGGTAAATGCAAATTTTAATTTTTTATATGTCCGCTCATTTTCCTCTTGGTATATGGCAGGCTTTTCTGTTTTTTTAGGTTTAACAACTTGCTGTTTAGATGCAGACATGGCCTTTTTATATAATGTAAGGGGATCTGTTTGATTGATAATGCGTTGATAAAATTGTTCAACCCACTGCAAATCATCCTCATCGCAGATACTGCTTTCATTGACATTGTTTTCGTGAACGATTTGGTTCCGTATGTAGCGATAATGTTTAAGTTTTTTATAATCGGAATCCCAATTCATAATTTGAAAACGGTTATACATCAGACTCTCCATGTGAGAAATGTATGTGGTCACGCCTGTCTCGCTCGTAAATATATCTTTACAAAGATTATCCAATCTTTTATATGATTCAATAAAACTCATTGTGCCTCCATGTAAATAAGAGTGAAAATTCACTGAAATAGGGGTTCGCGTGGAACGAAAGCTAAAGTGCTGGTTAATAATTCAACTTTTTTAAAGCATAATTGATTTCCGCGTCAGTAAACTTATCTCGCTACAAAGCCTCAAATAATTACAGTTAATTGGCTCGTATAATTATGTCTAATTTTTCAAGTAAAAATCTATTTCCCCGTTGCCGAAAACAAATCCTTAATTCCGCCAAGTGAGCTAAGCACTGCAGTGGCTTCATATGGCATATATACTACTTTGTTGTCTTGCCCGGAAACCATTTCTTTCAATGCTTCAATGTACCTGATAGCAATGAGGTAGCTCGCAGGGTCGCCTTTTGAAACTGTAATAGCTTCAGTGATGATGTTTATGGCATTCGACTCGGCTTCTGCAATTTTTATCCTGGCATTGGCTTCTCCTTCGGCAATGAGAATTCTGGACTGCTTCTCGCCTTCCGCCCTCGTTATGTTCGAAAGCTTGAAACCTTCAGCTTCAAGTATTTTAGATTGTTTTTCGCCCTCCGCTTGCAAGATAATCGCTCTCTTGTCGCGCTCCGCCCTCATCTGTTTTTCCATAGCCTGTCTGATGTCCTGAGGAGGATTGATATCCTGTAGCTCGACGCGATTGACTTTTACACCCCATTTGTCAGTAGCAACGTCCAAAATCGCCCGCAATTTACTGTTGATAGTATCTCTCGAAGCCAATGTATGGTCCAGATCCAGTTCGCCGATAACATTTCTCAGCGTAGTCTGAGCAAGTTTTTCGATGGCATCGGGTAGGTTTGCAATTTCATATACTGCGCTAACCGGATTGGTGACCTGAAAATAAAGCATGGCATTTATTTCAATAACGACGTTATCTCTGGTGATAACATTTTGTTTAGGAAAATCATACACCGTTTCACGCAAATCAATCCTCTGTCTTAATTCTCTACGAACTATTATTTTGCCGTTTAAGTCGTTTTGGACATATCTCCATTCTATGGTTCTCGGTCTCTCGATAATCGGAATGATAATATTGATCCCGCTTTTCAGCGTTCTGTTGTACCTGCCAAGTCGCTCAACAATAATTGTCTCTGCTTGTTGAACTATTTTCACCCCAGCCAAAACAAAAACGATAATAAACCAAACTAGAAAAATCAGTACATAAACAAATCCCATATCTACCCCTCCTCGTTTTCTTTCGTTACAAAAACTTTTGTGCCCTCGATCCTCAGTACTTTCACTTTACAGCCAACCTCATATTTTTGGTTTTTGTCTGCCACGGCCATCCACTCTTCACCGCCCAAAACAACTCTGCCGGTTCCATCTTTTTCAATAGTTTCAATAACCGTGCCGGTAAGGCCTGTCAAGGCGTCAACATTTGTTTTCACCTCTTTATCTGGGTTGTACAATACTTTGACTAAAATAGGTTTAATTCCAAAGAAAATGAGCGTGGTGGTAATTACAAAAATCAATAATTGCCAATTAGTTCCCAATCCAAAAAGCGCCGCTATCGACGAACATATGCAGCCTACTCCAAAACTCAACAGAACAAATCCGGGGAAAAATATCTCAAGAATCAGTAAAATTATACCTATTATGAGCCAAATATAAATAGCAGTCATAAATCAATTTGCCTCAACTTTCAAAGTAATCAAAAGCAATACCGATGTTTATTAATTTGCTAAATAACGTTAAAATAATACACTCATTATAATACAGCCACATTTAAATGTCTTTGTTTTAGGAAAAAGGCGTCCGCCGAAAATTTATAACTATAATTGTGCAATTTGTATGTGAATGTCTTTAATAATTACAGAGTCTATATCTTCGATTTTTTGCGAATTATTATAAGTCAAGCAACAAAAGTTCCGCTTGAGACACAAGACAAAATTAATTTGCGTTTAGTCCAAATGCTCTGCTTCCTAAAGATTCCTTCCACCAAGATTCACGTTCTAAAATAATATGTTTGTCTAAGCGAGCATTGTAATTTTCTAATATTGTGTATTGAAAGTTTTCCTTAACATAATCAAATCCAAAGTCATTAACAACTGATTTAAGCAGCATATTACCACCGTGCCCATTGTCTACATAGCTTGTCCAACGTTGTAGGAGCATGCCATTTTCACCATATGCCGACCCGACGTATTGCTTGCCGCTTTTTTTGTCTGTAATTAGATAAACTGCCTTTTGATTTTCCAAAGCTGCAATCCAATCCCTCTTATGCCTATTTACTATGGTTGAGAGTTGCCAATATGACAAGCGAACCTTATCATATCCAGGGAATTCTATCCCATCTAGTACCGATGGAAGAATTTGAACAACTTCCATTTCATTTAAAATCGTTTTAGCCCAATAGCCTTGTGGTCGGCCTTTGTGATATTTTACTATCAACCTTCCATAGAACGATGAATACTTCTGAATTTCATCACCTGAGTAGTTTATACCATTAGTTACGTTATATTCTTGTGTGACTTCTTTAATAGTAGATAAAAACCAAAAACCATTTGCCAGCTTAACGAAACAGACAGCAATTTGACCGACTTCAAAATATCGCTGCGAAGTACGCCAAAACAACCATTGATTATTTATTATATCTGGAGATGTTAAAAAAACTTCCATGGGATCTTCATAATGATTGTCTTGATTAAATTTAATTTTTGTTCTTTGCAAATCAGTTTCACTTATTTGCAAAATATCATTGAGTCTAATGATCTTATCCGCCATTTTCTTATCCTTCTAATATCATCTTACTCCGTCAGTTTCTGGACAGTTTAGATTAGCCCATACAATACTATATTTAAAAGTATGTAAATCACCATTTAAAAAGTCTTTGACTAGGAACACTTCATCGATTAATCTCTATATTGAAAAATGTATAAGTGCACACTAATTATATCCTTGTCAAATGGTACGTTTCTTTAAATATGGTTCTATAAAAACAACAGCCCCACTCATTGGTAAAATCCACTTTTCATCAAATTCAATACTTATAGTATTTTCAAATTGAGTTGCATTTGCGCTACTAAAGCCACAATTAAAGAAAGGAATCAGCGAAATTTTCATAAAATTCATCGGATATTTAATCATTATTTCCGGGCTGTAAGTTGGTTCGCAAATGGAAATCCATAGTTTTCCACCACTTTTTAAAAAAGGCATATCAAACGCAACTTCCATATTGGTCTCATTAAGTTCGTATTTTTTATTATTTTCTGTAGATATAACAATATCAATTCCATCTTTATCTACTTTTATTTTATCATACTTAGCAATTTTTTCATTTATAATTACTTTAAGCTTCATTTCATTTTTTAAGAATTCTTCAATTACTTTTTGATCCGAACTTTCCGAAATTAACTTTTCAAGTTCAACAACATCAATGTTTAAAGTTTCTCGAAATAAATAATCGCTATTATTATATCTATCGTTCATATCTATATCATCTACGAAAAAACCAATTTTATATACATTTTCGTCAATTTTATTATTGGGTTTGGTTCTTTTACATCTATAATGTTCATGAATATTAATATATTTATTTTTTGAAAAAACATTTCCAGCAAAATCTCTTTCTCCAATTATAATGTTATATTTAAAGTTTTCTTTGATAATGAAATCATCAGCCAAATATGTATCAATAAAATCACTAACAATTTTATCTCTTAAGCTACCTGAAATTGTAGTGGCGATATTTTTTATGTATTTCATCTTTGTACGATTTGTGAACAAATTAATTACTTCTGGTTTAGTCATGAGCGTATCCGTTAGTTGCTTAGCAATTTCTGTTGAATTTAATTTACTAATTAAAAACTCGTACCAAAGATTAACAACTGCAATTGGTATCAAAGCACCAATAATAATAGGTGCAACGTTATAGAATACTCGAATTATCGGAATGTCAGAATTATCAAACGCAAGATGAGTATTCCGGGAGCAATTGAGCCACCTGTCCGGAAATTGAGAGCCACCATTC
>CAZZCN010000025.1:0-20669 GCA_964652975.1 uncultured Oscillospiraceae bacterium
TCTTTAATGGTGCAAAAGCACGATTGGAATCATTGTAGTCACGGTATTCTATATCCTTCTTGACATCTTCGAATGTCGACTTTGTGTCGCCTTTTTCCTTGAGTTCCAAAAGCCTTCTTTCAGCTCTTTCATCAGGAGTTGCATTCAAAAATATTTTGACATCGGCATCCGGCAGCACATAAGTTCCGATGTCCCTGCCGTCCATAATGACATCTGTTCCTTTAGCTATAGCCCTCTGTATATCAACCATCTTGAGGCGAACCGACTGGATCGCGCTTATATCGGAGGCGCCTTTGGAAACGTCCGGAGTACGTATAAGTGATGTTACATTTTCGCCGTCAAGATAGATCTGTTGCATTTCGTTATCGTATTTTATCGAAATGTCTGTTGAGTCCATAATCTCATTAACAGGTTCCGGATCGGTGCATGAAATCCCTGTCCTGATGGCTTTTAGTGCACAAGCCCTGTACATGGCGCCGGTATCGAGATACACCAGGTTGCGTAGATTTGCTATCCGTTTTGCTATCGTACTCTTGCCCGCGCCTGCAGGACCGTCTATTGCTATGGAAATTGACATTGAAAATATCTCCCTGTCATTTTTGTATCAAAAATCAGCTGCTATTTCAGTTTCGGTTTCACTTTCACCCTTGTCATAAACACCGTAATCATCCCAGATGCGCTCAAGCTTTTCGAATGTCTCAGCCACATGAATCCTGTTACGCATACCGACTTCTGCTATAAGTGCGTTTATAAGGCTTAGCGGAGCTACAAGCGAGTCAACGAATGACGCAATATCACTTGGTGCCAATAATGAGCAGTCGGCGTTGTTGGATATCGGGTTGTCCAGCTTGTCGGTGATTGCGATTACACTGGCTTTGGAGTCGCGTGAATATTGCATGGCCTTGATTGTTCTCTTCGAATATCGCGGGAAGCTTATTCCGATAACAACATCTCCGGACTTTGCACTGAGAAGCTGCTCGAATATCTCACTGACGCTGGTGGTGTGTATCAACCGTACATTATCAAATATCAGATTAAAGTAAAATCCCAGAAAAGCCGCTAATGGTGCTGAACTTCTTACGCCAAGAATAAAAATCCTGTTGGCGGAGATTATCATTTCGACAGCCTTGTTAAAAGACTCATAATCCATGTTGTCAATCGTGTATTTGAGCTTCTCCATATCTGATATAAGTACAGATTTGGCGATATTGCCTGATAAGCTGGTGAATGCAGATGTATTAAGTCTTTCGACCGATGTAAGCTTAACTTTCAGGTCTTCACGGAGTTTCTTCTGAAACGCGGGGAATCCTGAAAACCCTAGCTCAGTGGCAAACCTTACAACGGTTGATTCACTGACATCAGCCTCTGCACCAATACTCGCTGCGGTTATGTGTGCAGCTCTTTCGTAATTGGTCAGTATAAATTGGGCAATAGCCTTTTGACCTTTGCTCATATGAAGCATCGAAGATTCAATCAAATAGAAAATATCAATCTTTTTGCCTTCCATACCAATCTCCCTCTTTACCGATTAGATTTAACATACTGTGATAATGATTATAAATTTTGTCATTAAATGACAGTGATTAATATAAATTATGTTTTATTAATAAAAACGATTACACCGGCTGTATTTTTTCGTCAATACTACCGATTATTGAATCTATGTTATGCTTTTTTGCTCTTCTCCACTGAAAAAACTTCTCTGCAACCTGTGGAAACATCGCCCATGTCAGAACGTCTTCTTCCTGCTCAAAATACTGAGCGGATTCCTTACGGTTCTTATCAAGTTCAGGTTCTATGAAATCTGCAGGCCTTCCTGTGATTGGCTTCTCGTCACCGAGAACAATCTTGTAAATCTCATCGCTTATTGGTGCAGGTGGTAGTCCATATTCGCCTTTAACAACACCTTTGGATTCCTTGGGGATCATTTTGTATCTTTGTCCTGATATTACATTCATGACGGCCTGTGTTCCGACAATCTGACTTGATGGTGTGACAAGCGGAGGATACCCAAAGTCTTTACGAACTCTTGGTACTTCTTCTAGAACCTCATTAAGTAAATTGATCTTACCTGCCTGTTTTAATTGTGAGACAAGATTGGAAAGCATTCCGCCCGGTACCTGGTATCTGAGTGCGTTCACATCAACTCCGAGCATCTGCGGATCAAGCAGACCCGATTTAAGCCACTTCTCTCTGATTGTTGTAAAATATGCCGCTATCTCAGACAAAGCATCCAATGAAAGACCTGTGTCGAATTGCGTTCCTGCCAAAGTAGCCACCAATGGCTCTGTGGGCGGTTGAGATGTTCCTAATGCGAGAGGGCTTATCGCGCAGTCAACGATGTCACAACCGGCTTCTATAGCTTTCAAGTAGGTCATGGATCCAACTCCGCTGGTATAATGTGTATGCAACTCTACTGGAATCTTAAGAGACGACTTAAGAGCGCTGACCAGATCGAATGCCTGCATGGGCAGAAGCAAACCAGCCATATCCTTGATACAAACTGAATTGGCTCCCATGTTTTCAAGCCTTTTGGCGTCCTCAACGAATTTGGCAGATGTATGTACAGGGCTTGTCGTATAAGATATACAGCCTTGTGCGTGTCCGCCTTCGCTTAAAGTAGCTTTCATTGCCTTTTCGATATTGCGAAAATCGTTAAGTGCATCAAATATTCTTATTATATCTATACCGTTCTCAACAGATTTTTTGACAAAATACTCTACAACATCGTCTGCATAATGCTTGTATCCAAGCAGGTTCTGTCCGCGCAGCAGCATTTGAAGCTTGGTATTGGGACAGGCTTTTCTGATTGTTCGCAGTCTGTCCCAGGGATCTTCATTCAAAAACCTTACGCATGCGTCGAATGTAGCTCCACCCCAGCATTCCAGTGCGTTGTATCCTACATTGTCAAGCATTGTGAGCGCAGGTATCATCTCTTCAATGGACATTCTGGTAGCAACAAGAGACTGATGGGCATCTCTAAGAACTGTTTCTGTTATTTTTACTTTCGTCATTTCTATTCCTCCCGATTAATCCAGTGATACCAGAGTGTCCCCTGCATTTACTGATGAACCTTTCGTAGTGTTTACTGATGCAATTGTTCCATCCCTGGGGGATACAATGTCTGTCTCCATCTTCATTGCTTCAAGAACGCAGATGACTTCACCTGTCTTTACCGCCTGTCCAATAGAAACATTGATTTTCAAAATCGTTCCCGGCATTGGTGAAGGAACGATTTCGGAACCGGTATGGCCTTTGGGTGCCGCTGCGACAGCAGGTGCGGCTTTGGGAGCTGCTACCGGTGACACGACCGGCGATGCGGTGGTTATTGGTGCCTGTGTGGCTTGTGTCGCTACAAAGGCAGGCTGTTGAACAACAGAAGAAATATTTGCACCTGATGTTGAGTTTATCTCCTCGACATCGACTTCGTATTGATTCCCGTTAACAGAAATGAGAAATTTTTTCATTTTAATATCCTCCGTTTAATGTTTTGTTATTGTTCTATTTTTTTGTTGTTGTTATCTTATTGTTTTGCTTTTACTTATTATATTAATATTTTGTGCTAACTTTTATTACTATTATTTCTATATTTTAAATTTGTTGTTTCTATTAATTACTTCTACTGTTTACGATGTTCATGTATATTATTTTTTATATACTCAAATTTATTACTTATAAAATCTGTAAAGTGCTTATGAGTCTTGGTCTTGTTGATGATGGTGTTATAACTTCGTCGATATGACCGAACGAAGCGGCAACATCAGCACTTGCAATCTCTTCGGAATATCTGTCGACAAAATCCGCTCTTGCTGCAATAACATCAGAAGCTTTAGCTATCTCGTCACGATAGAGTATATTTGCTGCCGTATCAGCAGGTACAACTGCAATACGTGCGGTCGGCCAGGCATATACAAAGTCAAATCCCGCTTGTTTGCTGGCTAGTGTGAGATATGCCGTACCTATTGCATCTCCGATAATAACGCTGATTTTAGGTAGGGAAAAACTATCCATTGTCCTGTATAATTCTGCAGATTGTTCAATAATATCCGAAAATTCGTGCACCATTCCTATTGCGTATCCTTGACAGTCGATAAAAGAAATTACAGGAATTTCAAGTACATCGCAGGTTATCACAAATGATTTGATCTTGCGTGCCATCTTCGCATCCAGTCTGTTCTCGCGGTTAGCTATTATTCCAACTGTGTAACCGTCCAACCTGGCTAATGCTGTTATAGCTCCTGATGCATATTCGCTTGATATTTCAAGAAATGAGCCTGTGTCAACAACATTTGAGATGATTTCATCCATGGCATAACCATTGTCAAGATTCTCTGCAATGCTGTCAAGAATTGCTTCCGTCCTGTTGGGATCGTCACAGCACACGCCGTCAAAATCCTTTTCATCATTATAACCAGGCATATAGCCTATCAGATTCTTAATGCAAGTAATGCAATCCTTCTCATTAGCAGTTACAAAAGACGCCAAACCGGTTGTTTTAGAATGAATAGCGGCTCCACCAATATCGGAAGGATCCATTGTCTTACCCTCGTAAGCTGACGTAACCATAGGTCCGTTCATATATATACCAGAAGGCTTGTCTGTCATAATACGAAAATGGCTAAGGCTTGCAGCCATTGCGCTGCCACCTGGGCACGGGCCGAAAACGCCTGCGATCACCGGTATGCTGTCTGATGCGTTGCATATGCTGGAAAGCACTTGTGCAGTCCCTTCAAGTGCAAGGACACCCTCTTCGATTCTTGATCCGCCTGTATCATAAAGTCCGATAAACGGTGAATTGGCATTGACCGCCATATCGATTATTTCGCTTATTTTCTGTGCGTGCATCTGACCCATTGAACCGCCATAAACCTCTGGATCCTGGGCGGCAACAAATACAAGCCTTCCAGATATGGTGCCATACCCTGTTATTACTCCGTCACCGTCGATACTGGCCCGGTCAAAAGCTGCGGCAAGTCCGCGTGACTTTACATGTGCGTTCATTTCCACAAAGCTTTCTTCATCAAGCAAATCAGTGATTCTGTTTTTGCAGATGTTCTTTGATCCGGAAGCATTTGAATTCAAAGCAGCTGATCGGGCTTCGGTAAATTTTTTCATTTTTTCGTATGAACTCATTTTATGACCATCCTTATAATAATTATTGTGAAAAGTAATTTTCACGCTTTTACCACCGGCTTATAATAGACTGGATGTTTAAAATTTCCACTCTGTCAATATTCGGCCAGGTCGTCTATTACATCTATCCTATATTCGGCTGAACCGAATTCGCAACTCTCAGATGATGAAAAAGAAAAAACGACTTTCCCCGATTGTATTATAATTGAATATTAGCTTAAATGGAATAGCAATTTTTACAAATAAATTTGAAATAAACTTTTATATAATTATTCAGTTCAATAATAATAAATAAATCTTCGTGTCAGTCGACATAATGCATTCATCTGTTAATAATACCAGTTGAAATAATGCGTTCATCTACTCTTCATTACTTCCGAAAAATGCATTCGACAATTCAACGATTTCATCTGAGTTAAGACTTTCACCATCGTCTTTGACATCCGTTTCATCTATTTTGTCAAATGATGTAACTTCCAAATGATTCTTCGGCATCACATTGTCAACTATCTGGTCGATTGTAATCTGATTATCACTTTGCTTCTTGTTGGCATCCTCTATTGATGACTCGATATCCCTTAATGTACCGTACATCATCATATCGATCGGGGGCAGTTCATGAACAGACGAAAGACCGAATTCCTTAAGAAAATTGTCCGTTGTCTCAAAAAGTGCAGGTCTTCCGGGTGCATCAAGTGTTCCACACTCCCTTATCATGTTTTTCTCGATCAGTCTTGCAATTATACTGTCGCTTCCGACACCTCTTACCGATTCAACCTGAGACCTTGTAACAGGCTGATTATATGCAATGATTGAAAGTGTTTCGTAAGCAGCTTGTGTCATCGGCGGACGGTTCCTCGGTAGAAACAGCCTCTGGAGAACATCTTTCATCTCAGGCTTGGTTGACAGTGTGTATGAGTCATTTATGTTTCGCACGAAAATACCCCTTCTGGAATTGTTATTGTAATCCAGGATTATTTCGTCCATTATTCTTCGGGTTCTGTCCTTTTCGAATCCAATGACAAATCCTACTTTTTCAAGGGCAATGGGCTCACCATAAGCAAAAAGGATTGCCTCTATGCTTGCCTTGGCTTCCTCTTCAGACATTTCCAGGTTTTTTTCTGAACGGTTATCACCGATGACATCCTCTACGGACTCCCTTTTAAGAAACCCTTCAGTCTCAATGATATCAATAATCTCTTCAATTCTGTCAACTTCATTATCATCTGTCATTTGTATGATATCTCCTCAAAAACTTCTTTATTGAATTGCGTTTCAAATTCTTTTGAGTCCTTGTCTTTGGCTGTTTTTTTGTTTGTCTCGATTAAAATAACATCGAACGGCTTAAGCTGTTTGACGCATATACGGTTTAACTTGAGGAGTTCAAGAAGTGCAAGGAACCCCACTACCCTCTCTGCCTTTGACGTAGTAGTCCCGGGGAAGATTTCGTTGAAAAACACCTTGCTCTTATCAAGCACTCTGTTCCATATAAGTTTCATTTTCTCTTTAAGAGAAATCTTCTCTCTTCTCAAAATATGCATTATTCTGTTGGTGACATCGTTGAATCTGCTTCTGTTGCGTTCGGCGACCGCTCTGCATGCAGCATGGAAATCTTCAATGCAAAAATCATTTTGCTGGGTATAAGCCGTGACTCCAAGGCTTTGAGGTGTCTCCGGCAGCTTATACATACAGTCTTTGTATATCTCGTGCTTTTGCTTCAAGTCCGTAGCCAGCGCCTTGCATCTTCTGTATTCAAGCAGTTTTATTACCAGCTCTTCGCGAGGATCCACTTCGTCGTCGTTCAAGCTGACCTTTTGTGAAGGTAAAAGCATTCTTGATTTTATATGCAGTAGAGTCGATGCCATCACCAGAAAAGAACTTGTCGCCTCAAGGTCTATATCTTGTATTTTTGACATATAGTCAATATATTGGTCGGTAATAGTTATAATTGGAATATCGTAAATATTGATCTTGTTCTTCTCGATTAAATAGCACAACAAATCAAGAGGGCCTTCAAAAAATTCCGTCTTGATATCCGGCGCGCCCTTTACATCATCGATTTCGCTCATTTGACGATTCCCATCCCGACAACCGACATGACTTCATCCATTGTCTTCCTGGCTGTTATGCGGGCTTTGTCAGAACCTGCGATAAGAATATCGGTAAGCACGTCTCTGTTGGAGAGCAGAGCTGTCCTTTTTTCGTAAATTGGTGTATGGAATTCCTGTAATTTAAGTGCAAGATTCCTTTTACACTGAACACAGCCTATCTCGCCCTTCTCGCACGCATTGCGAATCTCAGGCACGTTCGCTTCAGAGAATATTTTGTGAAAAGCATAAACAGCGCATACATCAGGGTGTCCCGGATCTGTTTTCTTGATTCTTTGCGGGTCTGTTATCATGCCCATTACTTTCTTGCCGACTTCGTCCGGAGTGTCAGAAAAGGATATCGTATTTCCATAGCTTTTCGACATTTTGCGTCCATCGGTTCCGGGAAGAAGCTTTGCCTTGGTCAAAAGAGGCTTGGGTTCGGTAAGTAGCTCCGTTTTATATAAAAAATTAAACCTGCGGGATATTTCGCGTGTCAGTTCAAGGTGCGGTATCTGATCTTCGCCTACGGGTACGAAATCGGCCTTGTAGAGCAATATGTCCGATGACATCAAGCAAGGATACCCTAAAAATCCGTACGTCATGATATCCTTGTCAGAAAGATTTGCTATCTGGTCCTTGTATGTGGGACAGCGCTCAAGCCAGCTGAGCGGGGTTGACATTGAAAGCATAAGGTGAAGCTCCGAGTGCTCCTTGACAAGTGACTGGAGAAAAATAACAGAGCGTTTGGGGTCAAGTCCGCATGCGAGATAATCTGCAAGAATACAATAAGTGTTTTCAATCAATTCACTTGTATCTGCGTATCCTGTGGTGAGAGCGTGCCAGTCGGCAATAAAAAAATGGCAGTCATAAGAATCCTGAAGGTTCACCCAGTTCTCAAGCGCTCCAAAATAATTGCCAAGATGAATGTTTCCGGTCGGTCTCATACCGCTCAATATCTTTTTTAATGCCATATCCATCCTCCGTTTATTATAAATTTAGAATTTACAATCAATAATCTCAAAAACAAATATAAAAGTGAAATGCCCTACCTGGTTTCATTAATTAATTTCTCTTATATAGCAGCCATAAAGCAGATCAGCCTATGTTATCCCAGGTTATATCAGGTTAAACAAGTTATAAAAAAGTCCGAAAAGCAAGTCAATCGGTGACTCAATTAAAAAGAAAATAGGTGTAGTTAAAATGTCTAAAACTCTGCCGAATATGGATCCTGCAAAAAAGACCAATGCTAGAAAAGCAATTCCGATATATCTTTCGTAATCCATAATCTTGTAATAAATGTTGTCTGGAAGCATGGAACCGAATATCTTGAATCCATCAAGCGGAGGAATGGGAAAAAGATTGAATACCGCAAGAAATACATTCAGATGAACCAGCATATAAAACAGATTAATAACAGTGTCAAATATTACATTGGTATTTTCGTATGAGCCTGTAATTATATTGTTTAACAGCAAAATGATGTTAAGAATTAAATATGAACCAAATGCTAAAATCAGATTCGAAAGCGGTCCTGCCAGGCTGACTTCCATAATCCCACGCTTCATAGTCTTGGCTCTGGTAAAAAGAACAGGGTTGATCGGAACCGGCTTGGCCCATCCAACACCGACAAAAAGTATCATTAATGTGCCTATAGGGTCCAGGTGTGCAATTGGGTTCATTGTCAAACGCCCTGCATGTCTTGCCGTATCGTCCCCAAGTCTGTCTGCTCTCCATGCATGAGACATCTCGTGAAATGAAATCGAAATGAAAAATGCAAATAAAATCGTAATAGTATATTGTAAATCGAAGTCTTGTATCAGGTTTTGTAGCATAATTTCCCTTCCGTATAATGAATTTTTCTATAAAGCATTATATCACTTTTGTATGATGTAGGTAAGGATTATATAATATTTTAATTTATAAATTCTACCAAATTCTACCAGTATCCAAAATCAGAAAATTCATAACGGACTTATAGCATTCAATTCTAAATTTCTTACTGTATTATATACTTTGATCCATTGTATGCGTTGTTAATTGAGACGCTTCGAATTCACAAATAACAGTATTCGGTATAATCACCCAACCTTGTCCACAGAAAATTTAACAGCCTCTCCGTTAATGTCCCATTCCTTCTCGTAGCCCTTGATATTTTCAGTTACCAGGTCCGCAAGAACCTCTTCCTTGATATATTCGTCATTTCTCATGATTATCGCCTTTAGCCTTTCGTTTCCGGCAAAAGCGAAATTAATTCTGTCGAGGACTTCAAAACCGGCTTCCTTACGCATGGTCTGAATCTTGCTTATGACTTCACGTACGAATCCCTCTTCTATCAGTTCGTCAGTCAGCGTTGTCTCAAGTGCAACTGTAAAGTCCCTGTTGGATTCGGCGGCAAGTCCCTTGGCCTGAATGGCTTCGACAATAACGTCCTCTTCAAGAAGCTCTATACTCTCACCATCTATGGTTAGCAGGATTTTACCATCGGTTTTCATCGTGTCCATAGTAGCCTTGCCCGGCAGTTCCTTGAGAGCCTCGGAAATCTGGGGTATCAACTTGCCCATCTTACGGCCAAGCGTCTTAAGCTGTGGCTTGAAATTATAGTCGAACAGGTCTGCGTTGCTGCTTATGTACTCGATTCTTTTTACGTTCAATTCATCGGCAACCAGGAGTGTGAATTCTTCAGGAAGCTGTTTAGGTGCTATACATAGCATTCTACCTATAGGCTGGCGGTTCTTGATGGCACAGTTGTTCCTTGCGGCTCGTCCAAGTGCGACAATATTGAGAACATCATCCATTGTCTGTTCAAGAGCTGTGTCGATGTATTTCTCGTTCGCTACGGGGAAGTCACACAAATGCACACTCTCAGGCGCTTTACCGTCAAATCCAGCAATCAGGTTCTGATAGATGGATTCAGCCATAAACGGCGTATACGGAGCGGATAGTTTGGCAAGGGTTACCAAAACTCTGAAAAGCGTTGAATATGCGTGAATTTTGTCTGTCTCCATGCCTTCAGCCCAGAATCTCTCCCTGTTTCTGCGAACATACCAGTTGGAAAGTTCGTCTGTAAAATCCGAAATTGCTCTTGCTGAGCCTGTTATATCATAATTATCCAGGCCTTTGTCAACTTTCTTGACCAGGCTGTTAAGTCTGCTTAATATCCATCGGTCGATAACAGGCAGTACTTCGGGTTCGAAATTGTGCAGAACTTCGTCAAATACATAATTATCAATCTGTGCATACATCACAAAAAATGCATACGTGTTCCAGCATGTGCCCATAAACTTCCGCTGTGTCTCGCTTACAGTCTCGGCTGAAAACCTGCTGGGAAGCCATGGAGAGCTGGCAGTATAAAAATACCACCTGACGGCATCGGCTCCCTGCTTGTCAAGAACTGTCCACGGATCGACCACGTTCCCCTTGTGCTTTGACATCTTGATGCCATCCTTGTCAAGAACAAGCCCAAGAACGATACAGTTTTCGAATGAAGCCTTGTCAAAAAGCAATGTCGAGATTGCAAGGAGGGTATAAAACCAACCTCTTGTCTGGTCAACGGCTTCAGATATGAAATTTGCCGGAAACTGCTCCTTGAACTTATCTGCATTTTCAAATGGATAGTGCCATTGTGCAAAAGGCATCGAACCGGAATCAAACCAGCAGTCGATTACCTCGCTAACCCTGGTCATCCGCCCGGAGCATTCAGGACAGGTAATATGAACTGCATCAATGTATGGCTTGTGAAGTTCGATATCATCAGGACAGTCAGTTGACATTGACTTGAGCTCCTCAATAGAACCGATCATATGTCTGTGACCGCAATCACATTCCCAGATTGGAAGCGGCGTCCCCCAGTAGCGTTCTCTTGAAATACCCCAGTCTATAAGATTCTCGAGGAAGTTGCCGAAACGTCCGTCCCTTATAGTCTCCGGCATCCAGTTGATTGTCTTGTTGTTTCTTATAAGGTTGTCCTTAACCTTGGTCATCTCTATAAACCAGGTGTTGCGGGCGTAATAGATCAGCGGGGTGTCGCATCTCCAGCAGAATGGATAGCTGTGCTCGTAAGGCATTTTCTTGATAAGCTTCTTCTCAATCGCAAGCTTCTTGATAATCCCGGCATCTGCATCCTTGCAAAACTGACCTTTGAAATCGGTCACGTCATCTGTCATTGTTCCATCGGTATTGACAAGCTGTACAAACGGAAGATCAAAAGTCTTACCTACTCGCGAATCGTCTTCACCGAATGCAGGTGCGATATGAACTATTCCGGTACCGTCTGTCAAGGTGACAAAACTATCCGATGTAACCCGAAACGCGCTCTTACCCGATTCATTGATCTGATTCCAGCCATATGGCATCAAGGGCTCATATTCCATTCCTACAATATCCTGACCCGGAAATTTCTCTACAACTTTATAGGCTTCACCGAAAAGCCCCTCTGCAAGTTCCTCTGCAAGGTAATAGAAAACCTCCGCCGGATCGCCTTCTATAGAAGATTCGACGCTGATTCTGGCGTATTTTTCCTTTGGATTCACGCAGAGTGCTACGTTGGAAGGAAGTGTCCAAGGAGTGGTCGTCCATGCAAGAAAATAGGTGTTTGCAGCATTTTTAACAGCAAATCTGACAAAAATCGATGTATCCTTGACGTCCTTGTATCCTTGTGCAACTTCATGGCTGGAAAGTGAAGTCCCACATCTGGGGCAGTACGGAACTATCTTGTGACCTTTATAAAGAAGTCCCTTGTCCCAAATTGTCTTCAAAGCCCACCATTCGGATTCAATATAGTTATTATCGTAAGTAACGTATGGATTCTCCATATCCGCCCAGAATCCAACACGGTCGGACATATCCTCCCATTCGGTCTTGTATTTCCAGACACTCTCCTTGCATTTCTTAATGAAAGGTTCGATACCGAATGCTTCAATCTGAGACTTGCCGTCAATTCCCAGTGCCTTCTCGACTTCAAGCTCAACAGGAAGTCCATGGGTATCCCATCCGGCTTTTCTTGGAACCTTGTACCCCTTCATAGTCTTATATCGGGGTATGATGTCCTTTATAACCCTAGTCAGAATGTGTCCAATATGAGGCTTGCCATTAGCTGTTGGCGGACCGTCATAGAAGGTGAATGTCTCACGGCCTTCCCTGTTGTCTACTGATTTCTGGAAAATATTATTGTCTTTCCAAAATTGCAGAACTTCCTTCTCCCTCTCGACAAAACTCATGCTGGTCTGAACTTTCTTATACATTAGAATTCCTCCTGAATACTTTATCTTTAAAAAAAAACACCCCGCATATAAAAAGGGGCATTTGTCTTGTCAAATGCGGTGCCACCCGAATTTTCCCGCAAAAATGCGAAAAATCAAAACCCTGTTAACAATAAATGGAATTATATTATGATTTAGGGCATTATGTCAACTCTGTTGCGATATTCACCATTTAGAAACGAGTCTATATTGAGGCATATTTCGGATATACACCTTCGTCTCGCTTCAACTGCCGCCCAGGCTATGTGAGGCGTCATAATGAAATTAGGGTGTTTTAAAATTCTGTTATATGGACTGTCATCTGTCATGGGTTCCTTCGCAAGTACATCAATAGCCGCACCGCCGATTATTCCATCTTCAACAGCACAAGTCAGGTCCTCTTCACATATTATTCCGCCTCTGCCTACATTTATAAGAATTGAGGTGCTTTTCATTTTATTTAATTCTTCTTTGCCGAAAAGTGCCTTTGTCCTGGTTGTCAGAGGTGAATGTATGGAAATGATATCGCATTTTGAGATAAGTGTATCAAAGTCAGTACGTGTAAAGGATTCACTTCTATCAGCGTCTGTGGATGACCAGTAATATACATTGCATCCGAAACACCGTGCCACTTCGCCCACCCTTCTGCCGATTTCACCAAGACCAATTATGCCAAAGTTCTTACCCGAAATTTCGCCAAAACTCCATTTCAAGTGCCTGAAGCTGCTGTCATTGATATATTCACCGTCTCTCGTATAGTTACAATACTGCAGCATTTTCTCAGACAAAGTGAAAATAAGGGCAAAGGTATGCTGAACAACAGATTCTGTCGAATACCCTTTGATATTGCAAACAGCGATTCCCTTGGAAGAGCAATATCCGACATCCACATTGTCAGTGCCGGTTGCTGTAACGCATATAAGTCCGACTTTAGAATCAGCAAGTGTGACCCCGTTAAGGTTGCATTTATTTGTGACAATTATGTCCGCATCCAAAACCCTGCTGTTAATCTCATGCTCTTTTGTGAACGAATGAATATCCAAAGTCCCGTAACGCTCAAATACATTAACATCTATGTCTTCTCCAACTGTATTTCTATCAAGAAAAACTATTCGCATTTTGGGGTCTCCTGTTGATTTCAATCAGAAATTTTTGAATATGTTATATGCCGCTAATCATGAAATAGATATTTATAATAAACCAAGAGCTGCAATTAATGTTAATTATGTGGATAATCTGTCTTTTAGAAATCCTATGTGCAGTTACTTAGGATATCACTTATTTACAATGTGGGTTTTACATGTTGCTTTTCTACATTTCTTTCGTTTTTGCCAGTTTCTTGATCTTTTTCTTAAAAATCTCTATTGATTCCTGCCTTGTGGGCATTTCCTCTCCATGGGTTATGAGCTTCCATTCCTTTTTAGGTTTGATGAGGCTTATTATATCAACTATCCCAAAAAAGACCGGAGCGATAAGCATTGCCATGACACCTTTCCAGAGCTTCAATGATGAGTTCTGGTCAAGGTGCAAAACTATATACTGCATAACGAAATTTATGATCACTTGTGCAGAAAACAGTATAAGCCAGATTAAAGGGTCCAGCGCATCAACACCGAACAGTAAAACTGTTAAAACCGGCATGATTATTATCTGAAAAAATGCAGAAATGCAATATGGCGGAATAAACACAAGGATAAGATAGCAGATTGCATCCTTGTTCTTGTCTATCACCACACTTTTAAGAAGTTTCCTTCCGTATAGCCGCAGACATGCCATATGCCCGGTTCTCCATCTTCGCTGCTGTTTCCAGAGTCCGTTAAATGTCCTTACCTGTTCGACATAGAATCTTGCGTTGTCGCAGTATCTGACAAATCCACCTTTCAGTACAGACTGAATACCGAATTCTGCGTCCTCAACAAGGGTATTGATGTTCCACCCGATTTTATAAAGCCAGCTTGTGGTAATGCATACACCTGTGCCGACAAAAAACCCCGATCTGCCGATATTCGCCTGTGGCAGCTGCCAGATTCTGTTCTGAATAGAAAGAACCACTGTCATAAATGCTGTTGTCAATGTGTCAGTTGGGTTTGTAGAGCCGACCCTGCCCTGGATTATCTCGTATCCATCCGCGATTTCTCCGTCCATTTCCATAAGAAAATTATCAGCAAGAATCGTATCGGCATCTAATATACATATAGCATCATAGTTCATCATTACAAACCTTTGCTGGTTGAAAAGCCAGTTCATGGCATGTGCTTTCGACATTCTGGTCGTGTCATGCCTTTCATATACCTGTGCACCTGCAAGACGGGCAATCTGCGCGCTATCATCGGTGCAGTTGTCAGCAATCACTATGACATCGTAAAGCTCCCTGGGGTAGTCGATGGTTTTAAGCTTCTCTATTGTGAACTTTAAGATTTTTTCTTCATTGCGCGCAGGAATCAAAACGGCAAAATAAGTCTTCGGAGTTCTGTACTTTCTTTTGCTTTCATTTCGCTTTGGCGCCTTAATGAAATTCTTCAGTATATACCCGCCCATCAACAACGGCAGAATAAATGAAATTGCATATAAAATTGCAATAACAATACCAATCGGCCCTCTGTAAATATAGTTAAAATTCATTCGTTGACCATCCTCTTAAAAAATTCAAGCTTTCTGTCAATTTGGTCCTGTATACCTTTTGTATACAGAATTATATCCCTGATATTCGCAAACCGCTCGATACGACTATTGTCCGTGTCAGCGGTGAATATCTTGCTTACGGCCTTTGCACCAAGCCCCAGAACAGTATTTTTGTCACCCATCATGGCCACATTATAAATACAATAATGTTCAGGCTTTGAATAACCAATATTCTCGTGACCACCGATTGTATCCTTCTGCCGGTAGAGGTAATATGGCCGATAACCGTTTGATTCAAGCATATTTTGACTATATTCTATCATATCAGATAAAAGATTACATGGTTTATTAAATATTTGTAAATTTGTATTTTTCTCTTCGACATCTCTTCTTTTCCTTGTAAAATCAGATGTTTTTTTAAGGGAAAGGGTGTGAACGGTTATATTTTGAGGATCCAGTTCAATTATTTTGTCCAACGTTCGTGTGAAATCCTCCAGGTTCTCACCTGGCAGACCGGCAATCATATCCATGTTAATGGTTTTGAAATTATTGTTCAAAGCCATGTCAAATGCTCTAAGAACTTCACCTGCGGTATGTTTGCGGCTAATTCTTTCAAGAGTGGCATCGTTCATGGACTGGGGATTTATGCATATTCTATTAACACCATGTCTTTTCATTAGTTGTAGCTTGGTATCTGTTATTGAATCGGCTCTTCCAGCCTCGAATGTGTACTCTGGATAATCGCCTTCAGGATAGAACCTGCTTATTGTTGAAAGGAGCTTATCGAGAAGTTCTTCGGAAATAACAGACGGTGTACCCCCTCCGATATAAATACTCATTATCTTATCTTTCATCAAAGGAATGAATGTATTGATTTCATAGATCAACGCATCAATATACTTAGATATCCATTTCTCGTATACAGAATATTCTCCTGATAAAAAAGAACAGTAGTTGCACCTTGTCATACAAAACGGAATTCCAATATAGCAATGCACGGAATCTTCAGGTATGGTGTTTTCAAGTAATTGTTCCTGCCTGGCTGTGGTAACAGCGATTTCGGCTTTTGTCTCCGACACAAAGTAAAACCCTGTCAAGATGGACTTGTCAAAATTACATTCTTTTGCTATTAATGTCGGACGTATCCCTGTAAGTGATCCCCACGGAAATGAAATTCCTGTCAAAGACTGCAGTGCGAAGTATAACTGCCTTTTGACTTCGCGTTTAGGATTCGCATCAGTCAAATTCCTGCAAATGCTGTATTGCCTTCCTTCAATCTCCCATTCTGTCGATATGATTCCATCTAAGATAGAGCTTGTTACTATTATCCCGTCGTCATTTTTTGTCCTGATAATACTATCTTCAATTATAGAATTGCCATAGTACAATTTCAAAACATCACTTATCTGAAAATTATATTTATGATTACGTATTATTACCCTGGGCAAGTTCGGTCCTCCGAATTCGTATTCTCATTGTAGCATGATATTGCAGTACACTATTTTTCTCATAACAATATCAGGAATATTGCTGTACACTATTCTTAATATAACAATAGCAATAATATTGCTGTACAAAATTTTTATTATAATAATAACAAGTATATTGCTTTCTATTAATTCAATGAGAAGATATTCAAGACAAATAGTATCCTAGGAGAAGATCGACTACGCGACCGTAGCTCTTTACACCATCTAGTTGCAAATTGGACTGCAGGTAGGCATTATTGACTGATGTCGAGACATTCTGGACAGGTCCTTCAAACTGTTTCCAGTACTTGTAATTGCTGTTTATATCCCTTTTGACTGCATCGGAGAGCATGCTTGAGAGCTTGTCGTACTCCTTGCTGTCTACGCTGTATAACGAACCGGATACACTTAGATATGCATTTAGATAAGAAGAGTATTTAAAGTCGTTGTCAGGGTGGTTGATTCCTGTCAAAAACGCCGTAAACTCAGCTTCATCCTCTCTTGCAATACCTCTTTGATGAGAGAGTTCATGCATAATGGAGTCAGGAATGAATGGATGAGGAGTGTCGATGTTGACATTAGCTTCTACAAAAAACGGAAAATACATGCCGGTTATACCTGTGTACGACCATAAATGCGAAGCCATAACCCCCTTTGCCCGTCCTGGAGCCCCCTGCAACGCCGGATACACTCCCGATACCGCGTTAAATCCCTTATAACCGTTTTTAAGTGCATTGCCTATGCCGTTTTTTAGTTTCATAACACCTTCAGCGTCTTCCACACATTTCTCTCTGGATGTATTCGTTCTTTCAAGTAAAATATAGCAAACCTCCTTAAGGTCCTCCTTCGAGCGGTCCTTCACTGTTATACCCAGGGATACATTTAGTGGTTCGCGAGCATAATTGAAACCCATCAACAACATGAATGAAAGATATACAAATGATAAAATCCATCCTGTCTTCTTAGCAGATTTCAAGATGTATAACTTGCGGTCAGTTGACCTTTTGAGTCTTTTAATAAAAACATATGCGAGAAATACGACAATTGGAATTGATGAAAACACCAGCAATTCAGTAAGTGAGAATGGCACAAGTGATGTCAAAAAAGAAATCGGTGCGCAAATCCATCTGAATATCGTAGAAGAAAAAAGAAACTCCACAACGCTTGGAAACAACGCCATGACCCTTTGCAATGAAAAAGCACATAAGGCAGGCAAAATAAAAGTGAAGTTTAAAATCGCGCTCCATACTTTGGCTCTTATTTCGGATAATTTCTTTGAATTTTCAGTTTTATTAATCATATTCTAAATAATACCCGTAAACCTTAATAAATATAGAGATGCAAGCAATACCGGCTGATGTAAAACGTAAAATATCAAGGCGTTCCTTCCAACAAATTCGAATGGGGTGGCTAATTTTTTGACTGCAACCGGTGCATGCGGGAAAAGACTTTCCTTGTTCTTGTAATAGATTCTTCCAAAAAACGCTCCTGTAAAGAAAAATCCAATCCATGGTACAATCGGTAAATAATCGCCCATTCCGAGCCCTCTGGCAAAATTCTCATGAAAAGGAATCAACACGTCAATCCTGACTTCAGGGATTTTGGATAATGGATATGCCATCCATAAAAATATGACACCGAGAAAAATTAAAATCTTATCTATGCCCTTTATAATTTTTCGATTTTCCAGCAAAGACATAAGCGCAAAAACAAAAGTTCCCAGTGTCAGCATATGCAATACATTAAAAACAACGTACATTTCCGTCTCTGTATATATACTCACAAAATATAACACCAGCGAAAACAGAATCGAAACGGCAAAAAGTTTCAACGACCTTAAAAAATTGTTTCTTGAAAATGTGCAACAGACTCCCGAAACAAATAGAAAAACAAAAAGAAACGGAGGTCTCACCCAGTTTTCGAAAACAAATGAATCCTGCCAGGCAAACACATCCATCTCCATAATATAGCGCAAATCGTAAATAAAGTGATGTAAAATCATAGCAATAATAGCGAGACCTCGTAAAAGGTCAAGCTCAAACGCCCTTTGTCTATCAGGATTCAAAGAGTTCGTATTTTTCATTATCTAGAGTACCTCGTAAAATATATTTTACAGTTTCATATTTTATTATATGGATGTTTTGTATGTTACAAAACTCGATTTGTGAAAACCTGTTTTCACTCTTCTAGGCGGTTTCGATAGCCTGATCTTCTGCCAGATTGTATTCTACGACTGCTTCATCACGGATTTTGTATTTTTGTACTTTGCCGCTTGCGGTCAAGGGGAAACTTTTAACGAATTTGACATATCTGGGGGTCTTGTGCTTGGCCATGTGGCTCCGCACAAAATTTTTGATCTCTTCCTCTGTTACAGTCGCACCCTCTTTTAATATAATTGCCGCCATTATCTCTTCGCCGTATTTCTTGTCAGGGATGCCAACTACCTGAACATCTTTTACATCAGGATGTGTGTAGAGAAATTCTTCGATTTCCTTTGGATAAATGTTCTCACCGCCACGGATTATCATATCTTTAATCCTGCCGGTTATTTTGTAATATCCGTCTTCATCCATTACAGCAAGGTCACCGGTATGAAGCCATCCGTTCTCATCAATTGCCGCAGCGGTAGCCTCATGCATGTTATAATAACCCTTCATTACATTATATCCTCTTGCAAGAAATTCCCCCTGCTTGCCGCATGGCAGGTCCTTCCCTGTCTCGGGATCTGTTATTTTACATTCTACTCCGGGCAGGGCTCTGCCGACCGTTGAAACCCTTTTCTCAAGACAATCATGGGTTCTTGTCTGTGTACAACCAGGAGAGGCTTCTGTCTGACCATAGACAATGGTTATTTCATTCATGTTCATTCTGTCAACCACTTCTCTCATTACCTTTACAGGACAGGGTGAACCTGCCATTATACCGGTACGCATGCAAGAGAGGTTGAATTTCTCGAAATCCGGATGCTCAAGACAGGCGATAAACATTGTCGGGACTCCGTGCATAGCTGTGCACTTCTCAGTCTCAAGCGACTGCAGAACCTTAAGAGGTTGAAAATAGTCAATAATAACCATTGTTGCAGCATGTGTATAGGATGCCATTATAGCGAGAACCAATCCGAAGCAATGGAAAAGCGGTACGCATATCATTAATCTGTCGTTTATGGAAAAATCCATGCAATCGCCGATTGTCTTGCCATTATTGATAATGTTGTAATGAGTAAGCATAACTCCTTTAGGAAATCCGGTTGTTCCGGAGGTATACTGCATATTTATAACTTCATGCTCGTTTAAGGTTTTCTGTATCTTATATACATCTTCCATCTGAACATTATGAGCCAGGTCTTCCAGGTCACTCCAGTGGTACGCGCCTTTAACCTGGGTTACAATGCTGATAACGTTTTTCAGGCATGGCAGCTTGGCTGAATTTAGCTGCCCGGGCTTGCAGGATTCCAGTTCAGGGCATACTGTCTGCATGATTTCGATGTAGTTCGAATCCTTGTAACCATCAATCATGATAAGGGTTTTGGAATCCGACTGTCTCAAAAGATACTCGATTTCGTGAATTTTGTAGCTGGTGTTAACAGTTACCAGTATTGCACCTATCTTGGAGCATGCAAATAAAGTAAGTGCCCATTCGGGATAATTGGTAGCCCACATGGCGACGTGATCACCTTTCGTGATTCCTATTGCAAGAAACGCTCTTGCAATATTGTCAACTTTGTCCTTAAAAGACTGATAAGTATATCGAAGATTGAACTGCGGATAAACGAAAGCCTCCTGGCTCCCGAACTGCTCCGCCATCTTGTCGACAAGATCCGGCATTGTTATGTTGATGAGGGTGTCCTTCTGATAGGGTCTGTCCGCAAACTGCCTTGAATCATATCCAGGAATGATTGCCTTGCCTGGTATGAAAGTTTTCATGTAATTTACAAAATGCGGGAAAACAATGGCCGCATCTTCTATGTCATTGCTCCATCTTTTCACCCATTCCAAGGAGACATATCCTGCAAATTCATTTTTTGCCAGAAGGTCAAGTGCTTCCTTGACCGGCAGGTCTCCCTCACCCATCATTCTGTACTTTATAACACCGTTTTCGAATACAGAATCCTTGACATG
>CAZZCN010000025.1:20679-36197 GCA_964652975.1 uncultured Oscillospiraceae bacterium
GCCACAGCTCTATCGATGGGAGACAGCCCCTCAATCCCAACCAAACAAAGTACACCAGCTTTTAAGAATGTAATTGTAAATGGAATTGTGTTGGCGGAAGATGGTAAAAAGATCCCATAATATAGCCACATTGTCCCTGTCAATTTTCTCAATCAAGGCTTTGAGATTGGACGTGTCAGCATAATATCCATTGGTCTCAATCAGCAGAGTAACTGACTTTTCTTTTGCGTAGTCAGACAATAGATTAATGGCTCGTAGTATCGTCACTTCATCGACCGGTGTCGTCTCGTGCGGTTCCGTGTCAGCAAGAATCCTGACATATTCACATCCGAGAACCTGTGCCAGGTCTATGCTCTTGAAGCCTTCGGGCATTGTCTTCTTGGCGTGCTCTTCGTCTTTGATGCAACAGGACGACGAGATACATGAAATTTCGAGACCAATTGACTTGAGTTTACTTTTAGTCTTCTCGATTTCTCTTGCTAAAAACGGCTTTGCTTTATATGAACTGATTTCGCCCCCAAGTCCCCGAAGTTCGATTCCATCAAACCCGGTATCCTTCGCCATTGAGTAAATGTCATCCCAAGTCCATTCCGGACATCCTAAAGTAGAAAATGCAATCTTCATAAACTCACTCCGTCTGTTTTTTTATTGATATTAAAGTTAATATCTGAAATGCATTATACTATATTTCATTTGCATTAATCAATCAAAATATATCTATGTTATTTACTGCTATGCAAATTTTTCATTCGAAATTAGTTTTAGCTTAGATATTATTAAAAAGGACTGCTTCTTGATTTTTAAACAAGAAAACAGTCACAATTAAAATTGATAAACAAGGAATTAAAATTCGGTTCAATCGATTGCATTATAAAATAAAAGTTAAATGTAAGGAATTAATATAAATACAGATAAAAATAAATAAAGCTGTTGTAAATATACTTCTATCTATTTTGCTGCATATGCGGCTTGCTTATTCAAGTATTCCATTCCAATCGGATTATTGTCGTCGAGAAGCGATGTGTTGCGCGGTACTGTCACAAAAATCATCGGAGACACCTTATGAACCTGTCCATCTACTGCATAAGTTGAACCAGTAATAAAATCCATAACCCTTTGAGCTACTTTCTGATCCACGGTTTCGAAATTACAGATTACTGTCCTGCCCGATCTGATGTGATTGCAGACTTCCTGTGCGGATTCAATACATGATGGCTGTACTATGACAACCTGTTGTCCTGACGAGTGGTTCTTGTTGAATTCTACAACCTTCGTCTGTCTTCTGAAAAGGCCGGTCTTGGCATCACCAGGAACTTCGATTTCTTCGTCTGAATCGTCAAAGTAATCTTCATTTTCATATTCATCGTATTCGTCGTCTGCGTCAAATCCACGTACTTTGCTGATTATTTTATTAAAAAAAGTCGCCATATCCTACCTCCATATAAATGAAATTCTAATGTTATAATCAATTATATATCAGTAAAATGAAAAAGCTATACAATGTGTTGAATGGTAAGTTTATTGTAATACATATGAAATATTGCAGTTGATATTGAAATATAACTGCATAATATCTAAATATTATTGGTATTACTAATTATTGATCAAGAATAAATGGAATATATATAAACAGTATATAAAGGAATGTCATCATAACATCATACAATCTTTATGTTTATAATTTCTGAAAATCTTAAGAATTTTGTTACCTGCTAATATGTTCTTTCACCAAAAATCGCAGTCCCGAGTCTGATATGCGTCGCACCGTGTTTTATAGCAATCTTATAATCATTGCTCATACCCATTGACAGGATGTTGAAGGATGGTGAGCAATTTGATGATTTTACCTTTTCAAAAAGCTCCCTGGTCTTGTAAAACACTTCATTCAATACGAATTCGTCATTAGTGAACGGGGCCATAGTCATAAGACCACAGACCTGAATGCCTTTATATTCAGAAAACCCTTCAATGCTATCCATGAGTTCGTCAGGTGAAAATCCATGCTTACTTGCTTCACCGGATGTATTAACCTCTATAAGAACAGGTGTTACAGAGTATTTCTCCACGGAGCATTCCGAAATTTCATTTATAAGTTTTAAAGAGTCGACAGAATGTATCATATAAGTATTTCCAAGAAGACTCCTGACTTTTTTACGCTGCAGAGATCCTATCATGTGCCAGTTTGGTCTAAGTCCTATACTGTCAAGCACCTTCTTTTTTTCGAGCATTTCGGAAACCCGGTTTTCTCCCAAATCCAAAAGCCCGCCTTTAACCGCGGCGACAGCATAGTCCGAAGGAAAATGTTTTGAGACTCCTATAATTGTAACATCACCTTCGGATCTCCCACTATCAGCAAGACATTTTGAAACACTATCACGGCACTTTGCAATATTAACTGAGATAAATCCTAGATTATCAGGTTCCACCGATATTCTCTCCCTCTTTGATTGAGTCGGGGTTCTTAACAAGGTATCCGGAAATTTCTGGTCCGAATTTCTCACCAGGAACTGCTTTTATTATTGCATACTCCCTATCATAATCAACCACCAGCACTTTTGCCTTCTTGGTAAACCCACCGGATACCAAGAGCACATCGCCCTTCATCTGCTTAGCGCTGAAATTTATTATTGAGTTGAATGGAACTCTCATGCCAACGCTTGTATTGACACTTATATCGGTCTGAAAAACCCGCTTGTCGGAAAATCTGTCAAGCTGCCGGTCGGTCTTGAATACAACCAGCAGGTCATTTTTAGTCTTAAGTACTCTTATAACCTTGCAATTCGGTATGCTTGTACCAAGCAAAGGCACTTTAATTACATGAAATGTATTGACTGCAAAATTTTTCGATGACGATGCCGGTAATTTCATTGCTATATATTGATAAATTCCACTTGTTATCCTTAGAATCGGATCATTTTTCTTAACTGTTGAATCCGTAGTAAGAAGTGATTTGTAGTTATCGATATAATCATCATACTGCTCTAATGTAATTTTATCAGCGATTTTAGGGGTTAATTCAGATTCCAGTCCATCTATCTGATAAGAAATTATTCCCGGAGTTTTAGCCGTCATGGTTCCCGCAATAAGTCCGATTTTCTTCTCAAGGGCTTTTTTCTGAGCTTTAAGTTCATTCAATCTAGAGTCTTTGAAATCAATTGATAGAAGCCTCGTATCGCGTCTGTCAATTAAAACATTTATAGAGGATTTGTAAGAGTCAATATTTGATAACAGGCCTTGCATACTGTCTTTTCTTGCTAGATTAACAAGGTCTGCTATCTCCTTGTCGGTTTCATCAAAAATAACCCTGGCACCGGGACCTTTGCCAAGAACAATCAATTCAATCTGTAGATTTGCTATTTGCTGGTCACAATTTTTAAGTGCAACAAGTGAATCTTCAGAGCTTTTCTCGATTATTACTGCTACAGATTGTCCGTGCGAAACCCTGCTCCCCTCCTGTATCAAAGGCTTAACAGATCCATCTGCAGGGGCATTTATTGTAGATTCATCACGTATTACAAGGCCTGTGGATGCAACTGTATGTTCAATCGTGCCTTTTTGGATAAACATGAATTGTGGCTTTGGTGCGGATTTCTGCATAATTTTCAGAGCAGCCAGGACTGTAATAAAAACGATAAAAAGCGCAAAGATGGACATCATAACAGAACGTGACCTTGCTCTTCTGCGCTCAACTGCGGCAAGCTTTGCACTCTGACGAGAAGCCATGTCGTCACCGATGCTTCTTGGTGAAACGGTGGCAGGCTTCTTTACTCTGGATAAACGTTTTATCTTTTTATTTTTTTCGGGAACATTATCCGACTGTCTGTGATTTTTCATCGCGTCCTCACGTTCTCATCTTCGAAGCAGCAATCATGCATGCAAACTTTGTCTGTTCAAAAACCAATCCCCCTTGCATATATGCAGTAAAGGGAGTTTTTATAGGTGCGTCACAGCTAAGTTCAATAGATGATCCTGATACGAAATTGCCTGCCGCCATTATCACCTGATGATCATAACCCGGCATATCCCACGGCTCCGGCTTGACAAATGAATCTACAGGTGATGAGCTTTGTACAGCCTGACAGAACTCTAATAGTTTTTCTTTTTGGTCAAAAACTATTGTCTGTACTATGTCTCCTCTGCTATCGCCTGCATTTGGCATAACCTTGCACCCAGCACCAGCAAAAAAGGCTGCTGCAAAAATTGCGCCTTTCAAAGCTTGTGAAACAGCATGCGGAGCCATGAAAAGACCTTGTGCAACCATCCTGTTCATCCCCAGAGACGGTCCTATGTGAGAACCAATTCCAGGGGCGGTAAGTCTGCAAGCAGCCATTTCAACAAGATCTGCTCTCCCTGCCAGATATCCACCGGTCAGGCAAAGGCCACCTCCGGGATTTTTAATAAGCGACCCTGCACAAATATCAGCTCCAGCATGGCAAGGCTCTTCATTTTCGACAAATTCTCCGTAGCAATTGTCCACCAGAACAATAATGTCTTTATTTACTTTCTTAACCGTATCGACTATCTTCCTGATATCAGTTATAAGGAGTGATCTTCTTTCGGAATATCCCTTGGATTTTTGGATGTAAACCATCCTGGTCTTCTCATCAATCGATGTTTTAATTTTGCTATATGAAATTTCACCGTTATCGTCAAAATCCACCTGGTCGTATTCAATGCCGAACTCACGAAGCGAGCCCATACCCTCATTGTCCGAAATACCTATAGTATCCATTAGTGTGTCATATGGTCTTCCGGTGACTGAAAGCAATCTGTCTCCAGGCCTCAGTATCCCGTATAGAGCCATAGCTATGGCCTGGGTTCCAGAACTTATCTGTGTTCTTACAAAAGCCTTCTCGGCACCGAATATTCTGGCAAAAACCTCTTCTATCTTGTCCCTGCCCCTGTCATCATACCCGTATCCGCTAGTCCCGGAAAAGTCAGTATCGGAAATCTTATGTTCCTTGAATGCAGCTAAAACTCGCATCTGGTTGTACTCGCAAATTTTAGCGATTCTTTCAAACTCAGCTTCAAGAGACTTTAAAACTTTCTCTGATAAATCCAGTACTTCTCCGGTTATGCCATTTGTCAGATAGAACTCCCTGAGATCCTTAGATAATGTATCTGTCAAAGTCTGTAAACCTCCTTGGATTCAATGACTTTGATTCCTGCCTGCTTTAGCTTGTCAACCGCTGTTTCGGGATTTTCGACTCTGATAACCACTATCGCATCAGATGAAGACCTTCCTACAAAAGCATAAAGATACTCCACTGAAATGTTATTTTCACTTAAAACTTCAAGTGCGTCATCCAGCTTGCCAGGTATATCGGCAATGCTTATCGCTATAACATTGGTAGTGCTAACCGTAAATCCGTTACCTGTAAGCAGGTCGGCTGCCGCTTCCGGCTTGTCTACTATCATACGCAAAATTCCGTACTCGGTGGTATCTGCAATATAAAGTGCGCGGATGTCAATTTTGTTGCTGCTAAGTGTCTTTGTCACTTCGGCGAGTCTTCCGGATTTGTTTTCGAGAAAAACTGAAATTTGTTTTACCAGCATAAAATACCCTCCTCAATTAAATATTTATTATCCCATGGAATATGTTATTTTTGTTTATATAGTCATTATACCAAACTACATGATGATTATGACAAAAAAATAATAAAATACTATTTTATTGCCATTCTGCCGCTTTCGAAAGCCTCGCGGTTGATTCGCTGCAATTTTTCGGGGAATACTTCCTTTATTGACTTGTCCCACACTTCCTCGGGAATGTCCATATGTTTCGACATCGCCCCTATCATAACCATGTTGACAGCTCTTACATTTCCTAATTTAATTGATATGTCATGAGCCGGAATCATATAGGTCTTCGTGTTGCCAATCCCTGCTACTTGAAGTCTATAATCAATATTGTCGGGATATACGGCACTTCCTGTAGCTACTGTAGCTGGTGTTATTATCTGTTGGTTTATAATCAACGTCTTTCCTTTAGACAAAAGCGGTGCCCATCTCAGTGCCTCCAGCTCTTCAAATGCAAGTACAAAATCAGCCATGCCTTTCTCGATAACCGGAGAAAACACCTTTGTACCCATTCTGACATAGGTTACAACACTACCGCCCCTTTGAGACATGCCATGCACTTCGGATACTTTTACATCCCATCCCATATTTTGCGCAACACTTCCTAACAGCTTGCCAGCCAGAAGAGTTCCCTGCCCGCCTACGCCTGCCAATACAATGTTTATATCACTATTTGCGTTTTTATGCTTGTTACTATCATAGCTCATTTTTTCGTTCTCGCCAATATCACTGCTCATTTTGCCACCTCGCCGATTTTCATAGCATCGAATTTACAAAGTTTTTCGCATAGAGTACAACCGTTGCAAGAAGTATAGTCAATTATAATCTCGCCGGATTCGCCCTTGGTTATAGCGGGGCACATGGATTTGAGGCAGGCATAGCACTTGCTGCATTTCTCATAATCAACAATTGCCTTAAGGTTGGAACTTTTACCTTTCGGTATCAATGCGCACGGACGGAGAGCAATAATTACAGAAACACATTCTCGCTTCATTTCTTCAGCAATTATTTTCTGTGTGACGAATATATCTGCGGGGTCTACAATTCTTATACTCTGAACTCCTATTGCCTGGCAAAGCGCCGGCAAATCAATGACAGGTGCTGGATTGCCACAAATATCAGCTCCTGTTGATGGATTCTGCTGATGACCTGTCATACCTGTAATTGAGTTGTCAAGTATTATTACTGTAGAATAGCTCTTGTTATAGACTGAGTTTATAAGTCCTGTCAGCCCTGAATGTAAAAATGTGGAATCACCGATGACAGCAACTGTTTTATTGGAAAGTCCGCTGTCCGTGGCTTTATCAAATCCGTGTGCCATACCAACCGATGCCCCCATGCAGACACATGTGTCCATTGCACTTATAGGCGGAAGGGCTCCAAGAGTATAACACCCGATATCCCCTGTTACAATGGCGCCAAGTCTTTTAAGTGCCATGAACAGTCCCTTGTGTGAGCATCCTGCACACATAACCGGTGGTCGTTTCGGAAGTTCTCCAATCGTGCTGCTTTCGAATCCACTTTCCGGTTCTAAATCAGATGTAAGTGCTTTTCTTATTAGCGATATGCTGTATTCACCGAATAATGTAAATAAATTTTTGCCTTCACAGGCAATTCCAACACTCTTGATGTATGATTCCAAAAACGGGTCAAGCTCTTCGACAACTATCAGTCTGTCTACACTTTTCGCAAATTCTCTGATAATCTCGACATTAAGCGGCCATACTATACCAAGCTTTAAAACCGATGCATCGGGTATGCCTTCTTTAACATACTGGTATGTTATACCTGACGTTATGATCCCGATTTTGGTAGAATTCATCTCTAATGAATAGAAAAGCTCATCTGCACTTAAACTTGCGATATCTTCGAGGTGCTTCTCTACTATCGGATGTCTTTTAATCGCCATTGCAGGCATCATAACGTTCTTCTCGAAATTCTTCTCATAGGATTTAATTACAACCTCTCCGGGCTCACTTGTCTTTAGCAAAGACCTTGAATGTGCAACCCTTGTAGTAAGGCGCACTCCTACAGGTGTATCAAAACGTTCTGAAAGGTCAAATGCCGCTTTCATGTAATCAAGGCATTCCTGGCTGTCCGATGGTTCAAACATAGGGAATTTGGCAGCCTTCGCATAATTTCTGCTATCCTGCTCGTTCTGAGAACTATGCATTCCTGGATCGTCTGCAACAACCACAACAAGTCCACCATTAACCCCTGTGTAGGCAACGGTAAAAAGAGGATCGGCTGCGACGTTCATTCCAACATGCTTCATGCAGCTCATTGCTCTGGCGCCTGCAAAACTGGCTCCTATTGCAACTTCAAGTCCGACTTTCTCGTTAGGGGCCCACTCGGAATAAATAGACGGATACCTGGATGCTATTGTTTCTGTTATTTCTGTGCTTGGTGTTCCTGGATATGATGAGCAGACCTTTACGCCTGCTTCATATGCGCCTCTTGCAATCGCTTCATTGCCGAGCATGATTTGCTTCATAAATTTCCTCCGATGTAATATATTAGTATTTTGACGAATTTGGTATTAAGTTCATATGTTTGTAAAATGTCTTGTCTAACAGTATATAACAATTCTATAACACTCTATCACATTCTATAGTAGTCTATAGCAGCCTACAGGAGTCTCAACGGCTTTACATGTCTACTGACAATATACAAACTACCAAATCTCTTTTTAAGTGGTTTTACCTTAAATCAACAACCCTTTTGGATTTCCCGGCTGTGCGTTCAAGAACTTTAGGACTTAAGAGTGTGATTTTTGAGTCAACCTGGAGCTTTACTTTTATCTCGTGTCTTATATGGTTGGTAAGCTTTTCGAGTTCGCTGAATTTTTCGAGCAGTGCTCCGTCAGTCAATTCAACCTGAACCTCTATCCTGTCCATGAATTTCTCGCGGGATACGATTATCTGGTAATGAGGTCCGATTCCGTCAATTCCAACCAGTACGGATTCTATCTGCGATGGGAATACATTGACTCCGCGGATTATCAGCATATCGTCCGAGCGACCCTTTATCATGTTCATGCGGACCGATGTTCTTCCACATTTGCAAGGTTCATAAATAAGGGATGTGATATCCTTGGTTCTATATCTGAGCATCGGTATACCCTCTTTGGTTATTGTAGTAAAAATCAATTCACCTTCTGAGCCTTCAGGTAATACCTCTCCAGTCTTCGGGTCGATTATTTCGGGGAAAAAATGATCCTCGTTGATATGCATGCCGCAATTGCTTAAACATTCATAAGAAACGCCGGGGCCTACAATCTCTGTCAGTCCGTAATTCTGAGTGTCCAGAATATTCCATCTCTTCTCTATTTCTTTACGCATCTCGGAAGTATGACCCTCTCCACCAAAAAGTCCTAATCTGACTTTAATGGAGCTAAGTGGAATATTCATTTCTTCCAAAAACTCTGAAAGATATAAAGCATATGACGGTGTGGATATCATGGCTGTCGTACCGAAATCCTGCATATACATTATCTGTCGCTCTGAATTACCGCTCGAAGCCGGAATTACTGTCGCGCCTACCCTCTCAAGTCCATAATGCAAGCCAAATCCTCCGGTAAACATTCCATAACCGAAACATACCTGTGCAGTGTCATCTGATGTGACTCCGGCAGCGCTTGCAAGCCTGGCACAGCAATCAGTCCAAACTTCCATGTCATTGCGTGTATATCCTACCACTATTGGCTTTCCTGTCGTACCGGAAGAGGCATGTAATCTAACTATTTCGTTTTTCGGTGCAGCAAAAAGTTCGAAAGGATATTGATCCCGCAATATGCTTTTCTCCGTCAGAGGAAGCAGCGTGATATCGGAAAGTTTCTGGATATGGGAGGGCTTTAACCCAAGCTCGTCCATCTTTTTCGTGTAATACGGCACTTTCTCATATGCTCTGCTTACAGACCATTTAAGTCTTTCCAATTGAAGGGATTCCATTTCGATTCGACCTATTGACTCGACTTTGTTCCAGATCATTTGTTTTTCTCCTCTTCAACTTTATGTTTTAATATTTTTGTCAAATAGTAATCCGTACTATATCAGACACTCAATATAAAAATATCAAATATTGAATATTTAGTATAGTAATCCATAAAATCTACTCGATTACCTCTTTCGAGTTCATTCTTTCAAATATAGGAGCAAGAAATTCCTTCGAAAGTTTAGGGGTTAATATGCTTACTAGAGGAACAACTATCAGTGATAAAATCATAGCTGCGGCTCCGGCATTGGGTGGAGAATTGAGGTATTTGCCAAGTTCTCCAGGATAAGCCTTAAACAGACTTAACAGAGTAACGGTAATACCTGTTATGTATCCTGCCCAGACTCCGGCTCTTGTAGCGCCTTTCCAATATAATCCATAGAGGAACGGTGCAAGGAATGCTCCTGCAATGGCACCCCAGGAAACCGACATCAGGTTGACAATCGCACCCTTCATATTAGCAACAACAACGGATGCTATGACAAAAACAACGCATAACAGACGTATGATTAAAACCTGTGACTTCTTCTCCATCTTGGGAACAAACAAATCCTTGATCAAATCAAGTGTAAGAGTAGAACTGGATACTAGGACGAGAGCAGCCAGTGTAGACATTGATGCTGATAAAACGAGAATTATTACGATACCCATCAAAGCATTAGGCAGTGCTGCATCAAGCATTTGAGGCATTACCAGGTCAAAATTGTCTTTGCCTGCAACCTGTGGTGCAACATTGTTAAGATAAAGACGTCCGAATGATCCTACAAAATAAGCAACACCGCCGATAAGCAGTGCGAATAATGTTGAAATAACAGCCCCTTTAGCAATCATCTTCTCACTTTTGATCGAGTAGAATTTGTTGATCATCTGAGGCAGTCCCCAGACGCCAAAGCTTGTCAGGATTACAAGTCCGATTAAATTAATTACATTGTTGCCGAACGGTGTTCCAAGTCCAAGACTCGCACCATCTTTGCCTACAAAAGCAGAAAGTTGTTCGATACCGCCCGCAACTCCTCCTACTATAGGGTTCTGTGTAATGTAAATAAACATAAGAACAACACCAGCTATCATTACCAGTCCTTGGAAAAAATCATTAAGTGCCGTTGCTATATATCCTCCTAAAACAACATAGGTCGCAGTAAGGGTAGCCATTCCTATCATACAATATATATAAGGAATACCAAGAGTTTTCTCGAAAAGGTATGCAAGACCTGTGTATACAGATGCTGAATATGGGACAAGGAAAACAAAAATAATAAGAGCAGCAGCTATTTTAAGTGGTCGACTACCGTATCTTTTCTCGAAAAAATCCGGCATAGTACGGGAATCAAGAAATTGAGTCATTCTACGTGTTTTCTTGCCCAGCACCATCCATGCGAGAAGACTTCCGAGCAATGCGTTGCCGACTCCGATCCACACTGCCGAAATACCGAAATTCCAGCCAAACCTGCCAGCATATCCAATGAACAAAACTGCGGAAAAATAAGAGGTTCCGTAAGCAAAGGCAGTAAGCCAAGGGCCTACATTTCTTCCACCTAAAACAAAGTCGTTAACGCTAGTTACCATTTTCTTGCTGTAAATACCAATAAACACCGTGACAATAAAAAACAGGGCTAAAATAATCACTTTAATCTCTATGCCTTCAACCATGATTCGCTACCATCCTTCTCATATTTTTATACGATTGACGTTTCTATTTCTAGTATAATAACAAATCTTTGAGCGATTGTGAAGTCTCTAATTTTTTTGCTTTACGGTCTTTGATTTTCAATCATATTTTTTACAACTCAGTTTTCTTTTATGGTCATTTGTTTTTAACCTGGTTTTCTTTTACGGTAAGTCTAATTGACTATATGGGTATAGAAATTTTTCCAACCCGCTTTTCTATAAAAAAAAGACAAAACAAAGGTTCTGTCTCTTTTTTTGATTAAATATTTGATTGAAATATGGTTTAGTCAATCTTATGTTTATCACCTGGCAGTATGTCAGGTTTAGCCGCGTAATTTTATCACAAACTGATTTGGATATTATTCGCCGGTGTTGCCTTCTCCACCGGCAGGTTTGCGCTCACTCTTTTTTGCATATCCACCTGCTTTGGAGGAATCACCGCTCTTAGGAAATCCACCACCTTTGGAAGAATCCCTTCCAGACCTTGTTGCACCGCCGCTTTTAGCGAAACCGCCACCGCTACGAGGTGCTCCTCCGCTTTTAGATGAATCACCGCCCTTTGAGTATCCTCCACTCCGAGGTGATCCACCACTACCGGACGAATCGCCGCCTTTTGAATATCCGCCGCCCCGAGGTGAGTCTCCGCCCTTTGAGTAACCGCCGTTACGAGTTGAATCTCCGCTTCTGGATGCATCTCCGCTGCTAGCTCGTCCAGGTCTTACCTGGTCCCAATGACCACCCGGTCTGTCCGAACCGCCGCTTCTTGGTGCAAAACGATTATCTCTGCGACCGGCAGGTCTAACATCATCTCTTGAGATTAAATGCGAATTGGCGGTTGGTGTGTTAAGAAAAACATCATGCTGCTCAAGTTGAATTTCGGCTTTTTTGCTTTTATTTGTGTGCAACTTAAGAATTGTTGCGACAAAATCCTTAGGTTTTATCCCATTGGCCTCCATCTCATCGATATATTGGTAATACGAGCCAAGGTCCTTTGAAATTTCAAGCTCGGCAATTATTTCATCCATATACATTTTGATCTTTTTGCCGTCAGCTTCCTTTTTGGAAGGCAATATTCCAAGCTTCACCTCAGATTTGGTTATTCTGGAAATGTCTTTCAGTTTCATAACTTCTCTGCCGCTTACGAAGGTAAAAGCCTTTCCTTCCTTTCCAGCACGTGCGGTTCTACCGATTCTGTGTGTATAGTATTCGGCGTCCTGTGGTATGTCATAATTAAAAACTATCTCAATGTCATCGACATCCAAACCTCTGGCGGCTACATCGGTTGCAACAAGAATCTGAACCTCTCCGCGACGGAACTGTCCCATTATATTGTCTCTTTGTGTCTGTCTCAGGTCACCGTGCAAGCCCTGAACCTTGTATCCCAAGGCATTCAGGCTCTTGGCTACATCGTCGACGCGTAGCTTGGTTCTGCAAAAAACGAGGCTGAGCTTGGGCTGGTGCAGATCGATAAGTCTGGACATGGCTTCGATTTTGTTACGCTCCTTGACCTCAAAATATATCTGGTCAATCAAAGCGACTGTCATTGTTTTTTCCTGAGTCTTGACATGAACAGGGTCTGTCAGATATTGCTTGCTTAGTTCTACTATCGGTCTGGGCATTGTTGCCGAGAAAAGCAAAGTCTGGCGAGGCTGTGGACACATATCAAGAATTTGCTTGATATCGTCTCTGAAACCCATGTCGAGCATTTCGTCGGCTTCATCAAGGGCTACAATTTTGACATTGCTCAGATTCAGTGTCTTGCGCTTGATATGGTCAATTATACGGCCCGGTGTGCCAATTACTATCTGAGGATATCTTTTAAGTGCGCGGAGCTGTATCTCTATGTGTTGACCGCCATAAACGGCAAGAGGTTCAAGCTCGGGCATATATTTGGAAAGTTTGATAAATTCCTGTGTAATCTGAATTGCAAGTTCCCTGGTGGGACAAAGCACCAATGCCTGGGTGCGTCTGTCACTCACGTCTATTCTCTCTAACATGGGGATTGCAAAAGCGGCTGTCTTGCCTGTACCGGTCTGTGCCTGGCCTATTATATCCTTACCTTCGAGAATATAGGGGATCGCCTGGTCCTGTATTGCTGTCGCGACCGTAAAGCCCATATCTGCAATGGCGTTTGATACTTTTTCTGAAATTGAGTACTTTGAAAGCATTTAAAATGGTTCTCCTTAAATAATTTTACTTAAAATTTCGAATGTTTTATATATAAATCTTTTTCTATAGCATACTATAGAATTAATTCAATAGCAAATTATAGCAATCTTTATTTCATGAAAAAACGAAGGCTTATCCAATAAACCTTCGTTTCATGGTGCGGTCGACGGGAATCGAACCCGTACGGTCTCCCACACGCCCCTCAAACGTGCGCGTCTGCCAGTTCCGCCACGACCGCAAATGTGGCATTTGCAATAATTCAACTTGAATTAAAATGATAATAAATTTAATCCAATAAGATTTAGTGCATTGATGATTATAAACATCCAAGCATCTTATGTCAATACGGCAAAATGGATATTTCGAAATATTTATGAATGAATTAGTTATGAATTAGTTATGAATTGATTGAGATTGAAATTCAGCTAATTCGCAATTACACAATTATCACTTTGCAATATTGGTTATTTTATCCGCTTGTCTCTTAAGTTGACAGTGGTGAACCTCTAAACACTCATTTTTAAAAAATAAAGTTGGCTTAAAACAGGCGATTTTAGACAAAAAACCGCTGCTTTCAATAGTTTTTAGAGGTTCTCTTATAGAGATGAATTCTATCTTAAATCAATTGTCAGTGGTGGTGTTGTTGTTGCAGTTAAAGTGTAATTAATATTAGATAAGTTAACTCCAGCAGTTCCAGTTACGACCCTACTATCAATATAGATTACACTCGTTGTGACTGTATTATTATTTGAATCTGTTCCTGTCAAGCCGTCGATTTCAACACCAGACGAGTTGAGAATATTAATGGTTGATCCAATAATTCTTGATGTACTTACATTAATTTCATTATTTCTTATAAAAACATCCTCCCCTCCAATAATAGCCAAACATGTATTAAACATATTGTTAAATTTATTTCTATCTATTGTAATGTTCTTTATAGTTCTTCCAATAGCTCCTGATGCATAAGTCCCAGGATTAAAATGAATTGCTGTATTACTCCTTGGTGTTCCGGTTCCGGTGAATATGTTATTATTAATATTAATGTTATATGGAGCAGGTCCTTCGTGCCAATCAGGAGAAAACTCTAATGATACAGCTGTCCAAACACCATACCCTATTCTAAAATCATTTTCTCTTATAATAACATCGTGAGAACCTAAAAGAATATGTCTTCCACGATGTGAATAGAAAGTATTATTTTGAATAATACTGTTTTGCCCACAAGCTGAAGTATTATATATTGTGTCTGTTAAATTACGATTCGAATTAACGACCATACCATTTACTGCTTTGTTAAATGTTAATATATACTCTGTGTCAGAAAGCGTAGTAACGGCTGTGATAGTTACAGTGTCTCTTAATACATTATTTAAAGAATCCATTACCTGAATAACATCGCCAACTTCATAAAAATCATTTCCACTATAAACCTTGACCTGAGTTGTAGAAATAATCTGGGTTAAATATCCAGCTTTTGAATGTAAATTTATTGCATCATCTCCCATAGCATAAAATGTGCAATTCTCAATTTGCATTCCACCTCTATTTCCATAAGAATGTATCCCATCCGCATTTGTAGATATCAAACGATTTGACAATGGTTTAATAGTTACATTCAAACCATTAATTGCAACACCATTGTTCATGCCAAACAATGTTGCTGCAGCTGGTGCTGAGTATATGGTAATATCTTGAATGCCAATAGATGTATTTTTTATGGCATAAATAGGTGAGCATATTGAACGTCGTGCTACCTGTATGTATTTGCTACCTATTTCTAATTCACTAATTTTCTGCAGTGAATTCTGTTCAACATTTATAACCCATCGATTCCCATTAATGTGTGAAAATGAACTTGAATATATAACCTCTGGACCAAATTCACTTAAATCCTTATTAGAATCCATGGTAATTGGTACTCCATACGTTGCATAATAAACATCTGGACTAAAGCACTGGTTGTTAAAATCAGGATACCCAAAATCCAAGTCTAAAGTTATTGTTCCAGCTGTTAAATCCTTTGAATAAATTGTTCCTTGGGTGTAAGGTAAAGTCCCATAATCAATAGTTATATCCTTTAATACAATACCTTCACAATCTGATAT
>CAZZCN010000026.1:0-11838 GCA_964652975.1 uncultured Oscillospiraceae bacterium
ACCCAACGGAAGGAGCATAATTTATGCCAAGAGAATTCTCATTAGAGAATACAAGGAATATCGGCATAATGGCCCATATTGACGCTGGTAAAACAACAACTACCGAAAGAATTCTTTTCTATACAGGCAAGACCCACAAAGTGGGAGAAGTTCATGACGGTGCTGCTACTATGGACTGGATGATCCAGGAGCAAGAGCGTGGTATAACCATTACATCCGCTGCAACAACAGCGCAGTGGAAGGGTAGGAGAATCAATATCATTGATACTCCGGGTCACGTTGATTTTACAGTTGAAGTTGAAAGATCTCTGCGTGTTTTAGACGGAGCCGTTACACTTTTTTGTGCTAAAGGCGGAGTTGAACCACAAACAGAGACAGTTTGGCGTCAAGCTGACCATTATGGTGTCCCAAGAATCGCTTATGTTAACAAAATGGACATTACAGGTGCGGATTATTTCAGAGCCGTATCGATGATGAAAGAAAGACTTAGAACCAATGCAGTTCCTATACAATTGCCTATTGGCAAGGAAAGTGGTTTTTTAGGAATAATAGACCTTGTTAACATGAAAGCTGAAGTCTACACATCCGATGACGGAAAACTTTTTGAAGAACGCGAAGTTCCCGCAGAAATGTTAGACGAAGCAAAAAAATGGAGAGAGAACCTCGTAGAGACAGTTGCCGAGACTGATGAAGAGCTCACCATGAAATATCTGGAAGGCGAAGAAATTTCCAAGGAAGAGCTGGTTGCAGCACTTCGTCGTGCAACAATAGCATGTAAAGTGACACCGGTAATGTGCGGTTCATCTTATAAGAACAAGGGTGTTCAGATGCTTCTTGATGCAGTTGTAGCATATATGCCGTCTCCTCTTGATGTTCCTGCCATCCGCGGAATTAACCCTGATACTGAAGAAGAAGAAGAAAGACCGTCGGATGATTCCGCACCGTTTTCTGCTTTAGCATTTAAAATTGCGGTTGATCCGTTCGTAGGAAAGCTTTGTTTTATAAGAGTATATTCGGGTATTTTAAGTGCCGGTTCATATGCTATAAATTCAACAAAGAACAAGAAGGAAAGAGTCGGAAGACTTCTTCAAATGCACGCAAATCACAGAGAAGAGATTGACATGGTGTATTCAGGGGACATAGCTGCCATTGTTGGTCTAAAAGACACAACAACAGGCGATACATTATGTGTTGAGAATCATCCCGTCATTCTCGAGTCTATGGATTTCCCAGAGCCTGTTATTTCAGTTGCTATTGAACCTAAATCCAAAGCAAGCCAGGACAAAATGATGGTTGCACTTCAGAAGCTTGCCGAGGAGGACCCAACATTTCGAACCTATACCGATGTTGATACCGGACAGACCATAATAGCTGGTATGGGAGAACTTCACTTGGATATCATTGTTGACAGACTTATGAGAGAATTTAAAGTTGAAGCGAATGTAGGAGCACCTCAGGTAGCCTACAAGGAAACAATCCGCAAAGCAGTCAGAGCAGAAGGCAAGTTTATACGTCAGTCTGGCGGACGCGGACAATACGGACATTGCGTACTTGAAATTGAACCTATGGAGCCGGGATTTGGATATGAATTTGTCAACAAGATTGTTGGCGGTACTGTTCCAAAGGAATATATCGCTCCTATAGATGCAGGAATTCAAGAAGCGATGAACAACGGAGTCCTCGGAGGATTTCAATGCGTGGACATCAAAATAACCCTGGTTGACGGTTCATATCATGATGTCGACTCGAGTGAAATGGCATTTAAAATTGCCGGGTCCATGGGATTCAAAGAAGGCTGCCGCAAAGCTGATCCGGTTCTGCTTGAGCCTATAATGAGAGTCGATATTATTGTTCCAGAAGATTATATGGGCGATGTCATGGGCGGTATAAGCTCAAGACGCGGACGTATCGAAGGAATGGAAGCAAGAAGCGGCGCTCAGCAGGTAACAGCAAAGGTTCCACTTTCACAGATGTTTGGTTATGCGACAGTGCTTAGGTCATCAACACAGGGACGCGGTACATTTGTAATGCAGATCGATCATTTTGAAGAAGTTCCTAAGAGCATAATGGACGAAATACTAAAAAAATAGTGAAAATCGGCCAAAAAGGCCGAAAATATAAAATGTATCAAGATATTGTTAATTTTTTATGTTGATAAATTTTATAAATATAGTACAATGTCTTTATTGACAAAAAATAATAAAAAAATAAAAATAATGTATTCGGCATAATAGCCGAAAAAGGAGGAAAATTTAAATGGCAAAGGCAAAATTCGAAAGAAACAAACCCCACGTAAACATTGGAACAATCGGTCACGTTGACCATGGTAAAACATCTCTAACAGCCGGTATCACAAAGGTGCTGGCAATGTCAGGCGATGCAGCCTATGTTGATTATGCTAATATCGATAAGGCACCTGAGGAGAGAGCTCGTGGTATCACGATTAATACTGCTCATGTTGAATATCAGACAAAAGCTCGTCACTATGCACACGTTGACTGCCCAGGACATGCTGACTACATCAAGAACATGATTACCGGTGCAGCACAGATGGACGGCGCCATTCTTGTTGTATCTGCAGCAGACGGTCCTATGCCTCAGACTCGCGAGCACATATTGCTTGCCCGTCAGGTTGGCGTACCTTACATTGTTGTATTTTTGAACAAATGCGACATGGCTGACCCTGAATTGATTGAACTTACAGAAATGGAAGTTCGTGAAATCTTAGATCTTTATGAGTTCCCAGGTGACGACACACCGTTTATCCGCGGATCTGCTTTAGATGTTCTTGAGTGTACAAGCAAGGATCCAAGTGATCCTAAATATGCTTGTATCCATGAACTTATGGACGCAGTTGACAATTTCATCAAAACTCCTGAGAGACCTATTGACAAGCCGTTCTTAATGCCTGTTGAGGATGTTTTCTCAATCACAGGTCGTGGAACTGTTGCCACAGGACGTGTTGAACTTGGTGTTGTAAAAGTTGGAGACGCAGTTTCAATCGTTGGATTACAAGATGAGCCTAGATCATCAGTTGCAACCGGTGTTGAAATGTTCAGAAAACTTCTCGATCAGGCACAAGCTGGAGATAACATTGGGTTACTTCTTCGTGGTGTTCAGAGAACAGAAGTTGAGCGCGGTCAGGTTATCTGCAAGCCGGGTTCAATCAATCCTCACACTCACTTCGAGGGTCAGGTTTACGTATTGACACAGGCTGAAGGTGGACGTCATAAGCCTTTCTTCAATGGCTATAGACCTCAGTTCTATTTCAGAACAACAGACGTTACAGGAGTTGCAGAACTTCCTGCAGGAGTTGAGATGGTTATGCCAGGCGATCATATCACAATGACAATCAAACTCATTACTCCGATTGCTATGGACGTTGGCTTGAAGTTTGCTATCCGTGAAGGCGGCAAAACTGTCGGAGCCGGAACCGTATCGAAAATCATTGAATAATTAGTTACAAAATGAATTTTTAATGTGTAAAAGAAGCCGCTTGATTTCAAGTGGCTTCTTTTGATAAAAAGATGTAAAATATAGGAAAAGTGAAACTTCAAATATAAAAACAGGCAAAGGTGAAAAGAATTGAAAGTATTAACCAGTTGTGAAGCGAAAAGAATTGATGAATTTCTTGTAAAGGATATCGGATTTACCTATGATATCTTGATAGAACATGCAGCAATGGCTGTTGCAAATGCTTGTATGGAAATCTTGCAAAAGTCCGGGTGTTTGACTGTCAACAGCAAAGTAATGATTTTTGCAGGTAAGGGTATGAATGGGCTAGATGCTTTTTCCTGCGCCAGAATCCTTTATTCAAGAGGCGTGAATATTGTTGTATATGAAGCTTTTCCATCAGACTATACAAACGTTGAAGAACCGGTTCAGAGGATTATTTGCAGAAATATTGGTATAGAGATAGTCGATGCCGTCGAATTTACATGCAGCGGAGACGTTCTTATTATAGATGGAATATTTGGTGTATCATTCAATTCAAAACGAGAAATCACATCCAATATACTGTCTATATTCGAGAGTATAAAAACATCGAGGACTATGGGTTCTAAAATAGTAGCAATCGATATTCCGTCCGGAGTAGATCCTGACTCCGGCGAGATTTGCACATGGGCGCTTACCGCCGACTGGACAGTGACATTTATTAGACCAAAGGCAGGCATTGTGTCTTTTCCCGGCAGACTAAATGCAGGCAATATTGTAACTGATTGTATAGGAATTCCAGAGAAAGTAATTGATCAGTTAATTGCAAAGACAGTTGGCATAGAAAGACAGACAATTGAACTGATAGATGAAAAATTCACATCCAGTCATTTGAAGCAAAGACCAACGGATGGACACAAGGGTATGTTTGGTAAAATCGGATTTATAGGTGGTTCAAAAGGCATGGCAGGTTCGATATCCCTTGCAGCGCTAGCAGCAATGAGGAGTGGATGTGGTCTTGCTTATGTCAGAGTCCCTGATGAAATAATAGCCGACTGCCTGTCGGTAGTGCCTGAAGCGTTGATATCAGACGAATATACTGCTGTTTTTAAACAGTCTGAGGTATTGGTAATCGGTCCTGGAATGGATTTGGAGGAAAATTCGAAAGAAGCCCTCTGGGATGCCATAGAAAATTTCCCCAAACTTATTTTAGACGCAAATGCATTGAACATATTATCGGACAATACGCAGAAAAGTGAATATAGTTTTGCAAAACGCAAGTTATTAGCACTTCCACCGGTAATATTAACACCACATCAGGGTGAACTAAACAGGCTCTCTCCTGAACTTTCCGGGTGCAGCAGAATAGAGTCTGCACTCAGAACCGCACAAAAATATGAATCTATTGTTATATTGAAAGGTGCCGGTACAATAGTTGCAACCCCTGACGAAAAGGTATTTATAAATTCAACCGGTAATAGTTCCATGGCAAAGGGAGGCAGTGGAGACGTGCTTGCTGGCGTTATCGCTGCTATCTACGCCAGAGAGCCTTATCCTGAAGTCGCCGCATCGGTCGCAGTCTATATTCACGGAATGGCAGGTGACTTAGCAGCAATGGAGATGGGAGAATACAGTGCGATACCATCAGATACCATAAGATATCTGCCACAGGCCTTTATGAAGTTGACTTAGGCGTTAGAATTTTGCAGTTAACCAAATTATATATCAAACGTATTAATGTTATAGAATTGCAAACACAACAAAACAGTTTGCCGAATGCGTTTTGATGACTCATACATTATATAACTCAATTCAAAACGCTATAGATTGGCAAACAGGCAGACATAATATTGAAAATAGAATTATGAAAAAGCCGCAAATACCAGGATTGTGGATTAATGAGCTTCAAATAATATAACTGGTGCAAAATCAAACGTAAAATAAAATCAACTTACCGAAAAGGAGACAGGACATATGCAGGATTCCCTTCTAAACCGCTCATGGGCTGAAGTTGACTTAGATAACATAGCACATAATGTGAAGGTTCTCCGTAAGCAATTAAGACGTGAAGTTGAAATAATGGCTGTTGTCAAGGCAGATGCCTATGGCCATGGTATTAAATCAACAGTGCCGGTGCTAATTGAAAACGGTGTGACCAGACTTGCTGTTTCAATGCTTGATGAAGCATTGGAACTTCGAAAGAACAATGTCAAAATGCCAATACTTGTACTCAGCTATACTGATCCCAGAAGAGCAAGAGAGATTGCCAAAGGGCAGATAACACAGACTGTCTACAACATGGAGCTTGCAAAAGCATTGTCTATTGCCGGAGAAGAACTTGGCATCGAGGTGCGCATCCATATAAAAGTGGATACCGGTATGGGACGTGTTGGGTTCGTTGCAGGATTTGACGCCATTAAAAGCATTGAAGAAATCAGCAAAATGAAAAATATTGTCATCGAGGGCATTTACACACATTTTTCATCAGCTGATGAAGAGGATAAAACCTACACCGAGATGCAATTTGAAAAATTTATGAGTATATGCCATGAGCTTGGAAGAATAGGAATAAACATTCCGATAAGACATGTATGCAACAGTGCAGCCGCGATAAGATTTCCTCACATGCACCTAGACATGATAAGGCCTGGGATACTGCTATATGGTATGTCACCTTCCAAATACTGTGATGCTATCGATAGTGGATTTAAACCGGCAATGTCACTTAAGACGAATGTTATTCTCGTAAAGGAAGTGGAACAGAACCAGTCGATAAGCTATGGGCGGACATTTACCACCAAGCGCAAATCGATTATTGCAACCATACCAATTGGATACGCGGACGGATATTCCAGAATCTTGTCAAACAAGGCTAAAGTATTGATAAACGGAGAACTTCTTCCTATAGTCGGAACTATCTGCATGGACACCTGTATGGTTGATGTAACCGATGCCAGGGATAGACAGAACAGTGTCGCAAATGATTTGGAAAAGAAAAAGAGAGACGTTGAATCCATTTTTGCAAATCAAGTTGATAAATCCATTAAACCGGAGTTTAATATTAAAGTAAATGATGAGGTAGTCCTTTTTGGCATGCAAAACGACAAAAGCATATCTGTAGATGAAATTGCCAGTATAATGCAAACAATTAATTATGAAGTAACATGCCTAATAGGCAAACGAATTCCGCGAGCATACATACAGAACGGCAAAATAAAAGAAGTGCAGAATTATTTACTTAGTTAGCAATCAGATACGCAAGTGAGCTTGTGAGCAAATAACCCATATAGAAAATCTGGATAATATAATTGTTTCAAAATCATATCGACCAACTGTTTTATCAATCATTTATCAAAGGCCTCAATATAACAAAAAAAGACGTGAGAATACCTATAAAACATTAATTGTTTATAAAGCGAAAATGTAATATAATATTACAAGTTATGGAAGGAGTAAAATCATGGATATAAAAACTAAAAACCAGACCGATATTTATGCATGGAAGATGCGTAAAAACATAATCGAAGAAATTTTCAGCTCGCAATCCGGACATCCCGGTGGCTCACTATCATGTGCGGATATACTCGCGGTTCTTTACAATGTGGAGATGAGAGTAGATGCACAAAATCCCAAGAATCCTGAAAGGGATCGTTTTGTCCTGTCTAAAGGACACTGCGCACCGGCACTGTATGCAGCTCTGGCACAGAAGGGGTTTTTTCCAGAGGCGGATTTGGTTACTTTTAGAAGCGCAAGCAGCTATTTGCAGGGGCACCCAAGCATGAAGCATGTTCCCGGAGTGGATATGTCTACAGGTTCACTGGGACAAGGGATATCTGCAGCAGTTGGAATGGCTATGATGGGCAAGCTCGACAAAAAGGACTATAGGGTATTCTCAATTTTGGGAGATGGTGAATTACAAGAAGGACAGGTATGGGAGGCAATGATGGCAGGGGCTCACTACCACCTTGACAATCTCACGGCATTTCTTGACCATAACGGTCTTCAAATCGATGGAGCTTGTAAATCAGTAATGAATCCTGAATGTGTAAGCGACAAGTTCCGTGCATTTGGATGGAATGTTATTGAAATTGACGGACATGATGTTGATGCAATCTATAAAGCAATTCAAGAGGCCAAGAAAGTGACAGGCATGCCAACAATGATAGTATGCGCCACTCACAAGGGCGAAGGAGTCAGCTTTATGAAGGATCAGGCTGGATGGCATGGATCCGCTCCGAATCAGGAGCAAAGGGATCTAGCTGTTCAAGAGATAGAAACCATGCTCGAAAAACTATATAAGGAGGGTTGATTTATGGGCAAGATGGCGACGAGAGAGGCATACGGACTCGCATTGGCAGAGTTCGGTGCAAATGAGAAAATAGTCGTGTTGGATGCAGATTTATCTAAATCAACATTTACTGTTACTTTTAAGAAGGCTTTTCCAGAGAGACACTTTAACATGGGAATCGCCGAAGCTAATATGATATCTGCCGCATGCGGTATGGCCACATGTGGCAAAATTGCATTTGCAAGCACCTTTGCAATTTTTGCATCTGAGAGAGGCTGTGAGCAGATTAGAAACTCTGCTTGTTATCCTAACCTTAATGTAAAGGTATGTGCTACACACGCAGGATTATCTGTCGGAGAAGACGGAGCATCGCATCAATGTATAGAAGACCTTGCGATAATGCGTTCCATACCTAATCTCACAGTTATTCAGCCGTGTGATGCAGCATCTACAAGAGCATGTATCAAAGCTGCAATAGAAACCGATGGACCGTTCTATGTGCGACTGGGAAGACTTGCTGTTGAAGATATTTATACAGCAGACAATATTCCCTTCGAAATCGGTAAATCCAATGAACTCGCTTCTGGCAAGGATGTTACCATTATTGCAAGTGGTCTGATGGTACAGGAAGCCATGGCGGCAAGAAAACTGCTAGCTAGCGAAGGTATTGATGCCAGAGTAATAGATATGCATACAATCAAACCAATAGACAAGGCCGCCATTATTCGCGCAGCCAAAGAGACCGGTGCGATTGTCACGGCAGAAGAACATAATATAATCGGTGGATTGGGCGGAGCAGTAGCAGAGGTAATTGCTACCAGTGCTCCTTGCATACTTCGCATGGTTGGTGTAGAGGACAAGTTCGGCAAATCCGGCAAGCCAGCTATTCTTCTTAAAGAATATGGACTAACAGCGGACAATATAGTTATTAAAGCAAAGGAAGCAATAGCTGCCAGAGTATAATCAAATTATCAATCTAGTAAATTTAGAACCGTATCAGCTTGTGTTCAAACAGGAAGGTACGGTTTTTTATAGTGAAAACCAAAATCTTGAAATATGCAATATGCCATAGTTATAGCGTTTTGAATTAAGTTGTATAATTCATGTGCCATCAAAACGCATTCAGCAAACTATTTATTTGTATTTACAATTATATTACATAAATAAGTTTGCTATAAGATATTGTAGTTTTTTTACAATAAAAATCTAAACCGCACAAAATTGTAGAGTTATGATGACATAGTTATTTTTTTACAACAAAACCTAAAAACATGCAATATGTTACAGTTACATTGAGATATTGGTATATAATATCAATGATATGCTTATTTTTAGTAATCGGAGGATTAAGAAATGAAAGTTTTAATAGTTGGAGGAGTTGCAGGTGGAGCCACCGCCGCAGCGAGAATGAGGCGTTTAAATGAAAGCGCAGAGATTATAATGTTTGAAAAGGGTGAATACATTTCTTTTGCTAACTGTGGCTTGCCATATTACATTGGCGGTGAGATAAAAGAAAAAGACAAACTGACATTGCAGACTCCTGAAAGTTTTAATTCCAGGTTCAATGTTGATGTCAGGGTTTTTAACGAAGTAGTTGCTGTAAACCCTCAGAACAAAAGTGTTTCCGTTTTGAATCACAAGACCGGTGAAAAGTATGAAGAATCTTATGACAAGCTTATTCTGGCACCGGGAAGCGCGCCTTTGGTCCCGCCATTTGGACGAGATATCAAGGATAAGGTGTTTACGCTGAGAAATATTCCCGATACATTCAGGATAAAGGATTTTATTGATACACATAAGCCTAAAAGAGCTGTTGTTGTGGGCGGCGGCTACATTGGAATTGAAATGGCAGAGAATCTTAACCATGCTGGGATTGAAGTTACAATTGTTGAACTTCTTAACCATGTAATAGGACCTATTGATTACGATATGGCATGCGACGTGCATGAGCATATCAGACAGAAGGGTGTCAGACTTGTACTTGAAGATAAAGTTAATTCAATTAAAGATACAGGGAGCGAACTGGAAATTTTACTTGATAAAGAAGTGATTAAAACGGACATGCTGATTTTGTCGGTTGGTGTCTATCCCGATACAGTCATTGCGAAGGAAGCAGGGCTTGCTCTCAATCCAAGAGGAGCAATAATAGTAAATGACAATATGCAGACTTCTGATCCTGATATCTATGCAGCCGGAGATGCGGTAGAGGTAACTGATTTTGTCACAGGCAAAAAGGCTTTTGTCCCTCTTGCTGGTCCTGCTAACAAGCAAGGCAGAATAGCAGCTGATCATATCAACGGGATTGCCAGCAGCTACAAAAAAACACAGGGAAGTGCCATACTCAAATGCTTTGACCTGACTGTAGCATGCACCGGTATAAATGAAAGAGCCGCTCAGGAGGCAGGTATAGATTATGAAAAATCTTTTACTTATTCAGGCTCTCATGCTTCTTATTACCCTGGAGCTGTTAATATGTCAGTGAAACTCATTTTCGAAAAAGCCAATGGCAAAATACTTGGCACGCAGATTGTCGGTTTCGACGGTGTAGATAAACGGTGCGATGTTATAGCAACCGCAATAAGAGCTGGCATGACGGTATACGATTTAACGGAGCTTGAGCTTTCTTATGCACCACCATTTTCTTCAGCTAAAGATCCCGTTAACATGGCAGGATTTGTAGCAGAAAATATTTTAACAGATAAAGTTAAAATTATTCACTGGCATGACGTTGAAAAAATAGATTTATCTAAATCAGTCCTTTTAGATATAAGAACAAAGTACGAGTACGAAAACGGATTTATTCCAGGTGCCATTAACATCCCGGTTGATTCGCTTAGGGGAAGAATAAACGATCTGGACAAATCAAAGACATACTATGTCATTTGTCAGGTTGGGCTTAGAGGTTATATCGGCTGTAGAATATTAAGTCAGAACGGGTTTGACTGCTATAACCTGTCAGGTGGATATAGACTATATTCAAGCATTTTTGGTCGAAAAGAATCTTCGCATTCGGACAATAAGGCCGTTTCCGGAGAAAAAACCAAAGACGCTACACACAAAGAAAGCATTTTTAATGAAGAAACACAAAGTTTTACAGTTCAAAAAATCCAAATCGATGCAACCGGATTACAATGTCCAGGACCCATATTGCAACTATCAAAAGCATTGAAAGAGGCAAATGAGAATGATTTCATTGAGATATCAACCACTGACCCCGCTTTTGTATCCGACTCTCACGCGTTCTGCAGGAGGACCGGCGATTCATACATTGGGATGACGAGCTCAAAGGGTGTTTTTGTAACAACAATTCAAAAAGGGCAAAAATCATCTGAATCAAAAGGACAAGGCAATATCCAGCTGGATGCCAGTCCTTCACAGACTGGAAATGCAAAGAATATAATAGTTTTTTCCGGTGATTTGGACAAGGCGATTGCGTCTTTTATAATTGCCAGCGCAGCGGCAGCAATGGGGCGTAAAGTGACTATGTTCTTTACATTCTGGGGCTTGAACGTATTGCGCAAAGTACAGAAGGTAAGGGTCAAGAAAGACTTTATGAGTAGAATGTTTGGAATAATGATGCCGCGTGGAAGCAAAAAACTGGGACTTTCGAACATGAATATGTTTGGCATGGGCGCGAAAATGATAAGAGGAATCATGAAAAAGAAAAACATCAGCAGTCTTGAAGAGCTTATTACATCTGCCATGGAAAACGGGGTTGAGCTCGTTGCGTGCACAATGTCGATGGATGTAATGGGGATAAAGCAAGAGGAACTGATCGAGGGTGTACAGATCGGCGGCGCAGCTGCCATGATAGCCAATGCTGAAGAATCCGACATGTCCTTGTTCATCTAGATAGATGAAGGAATCTGACTTATCCTTTATAAACAGTTCAATTATTGACAGAGACAGATACTTCAGTCGGTGAACAAATACAGCTACAATAGGGGTAGAAGACTTGCCAAAAAAAGATATCAGAATTTCGATACCATATTTATTGATTTGATTGTCAAATCAATAAATATGGTATTTTGTCAAAATGTGGAATAATATAGCTATAAATTGTAAACAATATCCTATATGTAAGTGTAAAATAAGTTTATTTGTGATATAATCGA
>CAZZCN010000026.1:11938-25159 GCA_964652975.1 uncultured Oscillospiraceae bacterium
ATGCAGAAATATTTTATGTCTAGAACTTATGTATTTTTTAGGATGGTTATAAAAATGGATTTAGAAATTATGAAGAAATTAAAAATTGGTGATATGATTGCCAGACTGCCGATTATACAAGGCGGGATGGGAGTTGGTGTATCGCTGTCAGGACTTGCCGGTGCCGTAGCCGAAAATGGCGGAATAGGGGTTATAGCCGCCGCAGGTATAGGTATGCTCAAGAAAGACGGTTCGTCAGATTTTTTGCAGGCCAACCTTTCTGCATTGCGATCTGAGATAAGAAAGGCAAGACAAAAAACCAAAGGCCTTATAGGTGTTAATATCATGGTTGCGTTAACCAATTTCACCGAAATAGCAAAAACAGCACTCGACGAGGGTGTTGATGCGATTTTTGTTGGCGCGGGGCTGCCTCTGGATTTGCCTTCATTACTTAAAAAAACATCAAAAACAAAATTAATACCCATAATATCTTCGGCCAAGGCAGCCAGGGTTATCATTCGAAAATGGTACGAAAAGTACAAATACCTGCCGGATGCTTTTGTCGTTGAAGGCCCAAAGGCAGGTGGTCATCTTGGATTTAAACTTGACCAGATTGATGATCCGGATTATTCTCTGGAGAAAATAGTAGTTGAGGTTATCAATGAAGTGAAGCCTTTCGAGACCCTTTACAACAAGTCAATCCCTATTATAGCAGCTGGTGGAATATATACAGGTGAGGATATCTATAGAATTATGAAGCTCGGAGCCGCAGGCGTGCAGATGGCTACACGCTTTGTCACTTCTGAAGAATGCGATGCCTCGATCGAATTCAAAAATTCGTATATAAATGCGAAGAAAGAGGACATAGGGATTATTAAAAGTCCGGTTGGAATGCCTGGAAGAGCAATACTAAACTCGTTTATAGGCGCTGTAAACAAAGGCGAAAAAAAGCCTTTTACATGTCCTTACCACTGCATTGTAACTTGTAAATTGCAGGAAAGTCCTTACTGCATTGCCGTTGCACTTATAAATGCACAAAAGGGGAAATTAAAGAATGGATTTGCCTTTGCAGGGGTTAACGCCTTCAGAGCTACGAAAATCGAGACAATTAAAAATGTATTTGATTCCCTGATATCAGAATACAAAACAGCGGCAAAAGCTACAGTTTGATTTATAAAAGATTAGTGGCAGGATAATCAAGGATATAAACAATTATTGGATGTATATTTCATCGTTCGATTAACCTGATATGATTCATTAAGTAATGAAATCATAAGTTATTTGACTTTACAGTCCACTTTTTTAACACAACTCACCGATTTGGGACATTTGCGTATTGACAAAACCCCGATTTTGATAGATAATACTTAACGCGTCTTAGGAGGTGCATATGCGGGTTGATGTCAAACCGATTTCAAGAAACATAGGTGCTTCAATAGATATCAGTGTTACATGTAGCCCTGAAGAAATAGACCTTTCTTTTAATGGATTTGAGTTTAATCGTCCAATAGAATTACAAGGTTTGGTAACGAGTGTTTCCCAAGGGGTTATGACTTTAGCCGGTAAGTTCAAGACCGGTGTCAAGTCAAATTGTGACAGGTGTCTTGATGACGTTAACCTGGATATCGAAGATGAATTTGCTGTGTTATTTCGGTCAGTATATGACCGCGATGAGAATTTACATGATGCGGATGATGATGAAGAAGAATCATATAGCTACGATGGCTATAGCATTGTGTTAGACAAAGCCCTGCGAGACAGTATTATCCTTGCATTGCCGTTGAAGGTCCTATGCAGTGAAGAATGCAAAGGTATATGCGAGTGGTGCAAGAAGAATCTCAACGAGGAAGAATGTCACTGTAAATCCGAAATGCAAGTGAAGACAAACATTTTCGATGAATTGAAGAATTTGCTGTAGCGGTAACTTATAATAGAACCCTACGGACATTATGGAGGTGTATATACATGGCAAACCCAAAACGCAAATGGTCCCACGCAAGGACAGGTCTGAGAAGAGCAAACTGGAAGCTTAGCGTTCCCGGATTGGTTGATTGCCCGCAATGCCATACGCTCAAGATGGCTCACAAGGTTTGTAAAACTTGTGGATTTTATGCGGGAAGAGAAATTGTCAAAATGCAGGAAGCAAAATAATTCCGGTTTTGAGAATAATCAATTTAAGACATGAAGCAGTGAGGGGAAAGCTTTTTAATGTTTTTCGCTTGCTGTTTTTCTTGTTTTATTAAAAGAAAAGGCAGTTAATGAACAAAGACACTAAAACAGTAAAGCACTTGATATGTGCAGTTAAGAACGGTAGTATAGCTGCAGACATGCAAATAAAAGCGGGCAGTTATCTTCTTTCAATTGACGGAATACCTGTTATTGATGTTTTTGATTATCAGATGAGAACGACAATGAGAAAGTTCAAAGTCTCGGTACAGAGCGAAAATGGTGAGATTTTAGAAGTCTTAGTCGAAAAAAACGAGTATGATGACTTAGGTCTTGAGTTTGAAAGTTATTTGATGAGCGAAAACAGAAGCTGCAAAAACAAATGTATCTTCTGTTTTATAGACCAGCTACCGCCAAATCTAAGGGGAAGCCTTTATTTTAAGGATGACGATCTAAGACTTTCATTTTTAACAGGCAACTATGTAACACTAACCAATGTTGACGACAATGAACTTGAAAGGATATTATCCTATCGACTTTCGCCGATAAATGTCTCTGTGCACACAACTGACCCGGTATTACGAGTCGCCATGATGAAAAATAAAAATGCCGGTGCCATAATGAATCAGCTGCGTAAAATAGTTGACGAAGGAATTGATGTCAACTGCCAGGTAGTAATATGCCCTGGCGTTAACGACGGGGCGGCACTTGAGAAAACACTTGAAGACCTGATGACTCTGGGGGACAAAATACGCAGCATAGCACTTGTTCCCGTGGGACTTACTAAATTTAGAAACGAAAACAGCGTAGAGTCTTTGAAACCTATGGATCAATGTGATGCGATAAGAGTTGCCGAAACAGTTAAAAGCTGGCAACGAAAGTTTTTGACATTAAGAGGCGAAAGGATTGTTTTTGCTGCCGATGAGATATACATTAAAGCCGGCTTTGATTTTCCACCGCTCAAAGAATACGATGACCTTCCTCAAATAGAAAACGGAGTAGGAATGGTACCACTTTTTGTCTCGGATATGCAAAAGGGTATGGCAAAGAGATTGAAGAGACACTACAAGCAAAACCAAGAAGTCAGCAATGGTATCAAATACAAAAGCGACAGTGATAACGGCAATTTAAGCAGCGATTGTAATAATGACACTAAAAATGACAACAACAGCAGCGACAACAGCAACAGCGACAACATCGATAGAAACGCCAATGGCAATAGAGGAAATATACTTATAATAACCGGCGTAGACGTAAAAAGATATATTTCAGCCTTTACAGAGCAGCTTTCTACGGTTTACAACATAAAATTCAAGGTCATGGCAATACCGAATCACTTTTTTGGGCAGACAGTGACCGTCGCGGGACTGGTAACCGGAAACGACATCCTTAAGGCTGTAAACGAACTTGGGTGTGCTGATAGATATGAGACAATGATAATACCACGCTGCATGTTAAGATCCGGCGAGACAGTTTTTTTGGATGACTTGAGTATAGATGAATTACAGACAAAGACAAACAAGAGAATTTTGTGCTCAGACACTGATGCAAAGAGTTTTCTGAAGCTGCTGGATAAAATTTAAGACAAAGACAACGTAAAGTTATAAGTTAAGGGAAATGATAAAAATAAGCGACCAAAATAAAAGCAAAACATATAGTTACTTCATAACAAATAAGAACAAGACGTAAAATTAGTTTACAAAGAATAAGAGCAAGACGAAAAATTACTTTTTAACAGGACTGAGATATTTTTGACAAAACATCAAGATTAAAACACTTGATTTGGAGGAATGTGAAATGGCAAAACCTTTAGTAGCGGTAGTTGGACGACCTAATGTAGGAAAATCGACATTGTTCAATTTTCTTGTAGGTACCAGACTATCAATAGTAGATGACACACCAGGTGTTACCAGGGACAGGATATATGCCCATGCCTCATGGCGTGACCGTGAATTTTCAGTTGTTGACACCGGCGGAATAGAGCCGACATCCCAGGATTATATACTCATTGAGATGAGACGTCAGGCACAGGTCGCTATTGATACAGCTACCGTTATATTATTCATGGTTGATGCCAAGACTGGATTGACCGCATCTGACCAGGATGTAGCAAATTTGCTGAGAAAGTCCAAAAAACCCGTTATAGTAGCAGTAAACAAGGTTGACAGGGTTGGAGAGACACCTCCGGAAGTTTATGAGTTTTACAATCTGGGAATGGGAGAAGTATTTCCAATATCCTCTGTTCACGGACTTGGAATGGGTGATTTGCTGGATGCAATATATGAGCATTTTCCTAAAGAATCAGACGAGGAAGAGAACAGCGATGTTATATCTGTTGCTTTTATCGGCAAGCCTAATGCAGGCAAATCCTCTATCATCAATAAAATGCTTGGTTATGAAAGAGCTATTGTATCAGATGTTCCCGGAACAACGAGAGATGCAATCGATACATATCTAGAGAATTCAAACGGGAAATATAATGTTATCGATACAGCGGGCCTGCGCAAAAAGAGCCGGATAGACACCGGTGTCGAGAAGTACAGCATGATTAGGTCACTGGCGGCAATCGAGCGTTCAGACGTGTGTGTAATTATGATAGATGCAGTGGACAATGTTACCGAGCAGGATACAAAAGTTGCCGGTTATGCGCATAATGAGGGTAAAGCCTGTATTATTGCAGTAAATAAGTGGGATCTCATCGAAAAGGAGACCGGTACACTTGAGGACTATAAGAAGAAAGTGGCAGAACATTTCTCGTTTATGTCATATGCGCCTATTATTTTTATATCCGCACTAACTGGTCAGAGGATTACACAGTTGTTTCAACTTATAAACAAGGTGTCCGAGCAGTCGCAGCTGCGCCTTACGACCGGAGTTCTGAATGACCTCATAGGAGAGGCGGTTGCAATGGTCCCTACCCCACAGGACAAAGGTAAGCATCTAAAGATTTTCTATGCAACACAGGTCGGTGTCAAGCCTCCTCAGTTTGTGCTTTTTATCAACGACAAGAATCTGATGCATTTTTCATACGAACGATATCTTGAGAACCAGTTCAGAAAGAACTTTGGTTTTGAAGGCACACCTATACGTCTTATCCTCAGACCCAAAGAGGAAAGGGAAATGCAAAAGAAAGGATTTACATCCGGGGGAAGACCCAAAAAAGATGTTGAAAAGCTAAAAAAGGAAGAAAACAAACATAAAGGTCCTGACAAGAAGGGCAAGGGATTTGATAAAAGAGGCAGGGTGCCTGGCAGCAAGAGCAAGGGTGAGAACGACAAGAACAAGGAACCTGACGGCAAAGGCGTGAAATCCGAAAGCCGTAAAAAGACGGCAGAGTAATAGAAACATATTAAAAGACATATAAACATATTAAAAGACATATAAACATATTAAAAGACATATAAACATCAGAAACATTGCAATTGTTACGCATGTCGACCATGGCAAGACAACGCTTGCAAATGCAATGCTAAAGGGAAGCGGAATATATCGCGAGAACGAACATATAATTACTTTAGAAGGGCAAAAGGTACAAAAAGACATGATAGAAAACACAAATCCGGCAGGGGATATAAATACCACAGAATCAAAACAGACGGCAGGTGATTCAAATATAATAGATGTTACAAACATCAGAAACATTGCAATTATTGCGCATGTCGACCATGGCAAGACAACGCTTGTTGATGCGATGCTTAAGGGAAGCGGAATATATCGCGAGAATGAACATATAGAGGTCAGGGTCATGGACTCCAACGACCTTGAGAAGGAACGTGGGATTACAATCCTGGCAAAAAATACAGCGGTTATATACAAAGGTACCAAGATAAATATTGTTGATACTCCTGGACATGCTGATTTTGGCGGAGAAGTTGAGCGCGTACTTAAAATGGTTGACGGTGTCCTTCTTGTTGTTGACGCATATGACGGACCAATGCCACAGACCAGATTTGTCCTAAAAAAGGCGTTGGAACTCAAATTGACCCCTATGGTTGTTATAAATAAAATTGACCGTCACGATGCCAGGCCGATGGATGTTGTTGATATGGTACTGGAGCTTTTCATCGAGCTTGGAGCAGACGATACGCAGCTTGATTTCCCGATTATTTATGCATCAGCACGTGAAGGATATGCAAGTGAGGAGGCGGTAATCCCAGAGGAAGGAACCACTGGTGATTTTGTAGCATTGCTGGATGCGATTCTAGAGAAAATGCCATGTCCAAGAGGAGAACTCGATAAGCCTTTACAGCTTTTGATATCAAATATTGACGCAGACCCTTATATAGGGCGTATAGCGGTCGGAAGAATAGTAAGAGGAACAATCAAACAGAATCAGACAGTTACTGTCTGCCGTTTCGGTGAATCCGGGTCCAAGCAAGCCAGGGTTGTCAAGCTTATGGAGTATCAGGGACTTCACCGCACAGAAGTCGCACAGGCCAGCCTGGGAGAGATTGTGTGTGTTGCCGGAATTCTGGATATCAACATCGGTGATACAATCTGCAGCACTGATATGGTTGAAGCCCTTGAATATATTAATATTGACGAGCCAACGATTTCAATGACTTTCAGTGTAAACAACAGTCCTTTTGCGGGCAAGGAAGGCAAATATGTTACGTCGAGACACCTTCGCGACCGTCTTTTCAAAGAAATGGAGACCAACGTCAGCATGAGGCTTGAAGAGACTGAATCACCGGATGCATATGTTGTTAAAGGAAGAGGAGAACTTCACCTTTCAATTCTGATAGAGACCATGCGCCGCCAGGGTTATGAATTTCAGGTATCAAAACCAAGGGTTATAGTAAAAGAGATAGACGGCGAGGATTACGAACCGATAGAAATGGTAATGATTGACGTGCCAGAGAATTTCGTCGGAGTTGTCATTGAGAAAATGGGTAACAGACGTGCAGAACTTGTAAATATGCTTCCTCCAGAAAAGGGGTATTCCAGACTCGAATTTAAGATACCTACAAGAGGTCTTATAGGATATAGATCCGAATTCTTGTCCGATACCAAGGGAAATGGTATAATCAACAGCATAATAGACGGATTTGAACCTTGGAAGGGCGATATTGAGACAAGGCCACATGGGGTGCTTGTAGCTTGGGAAGATGGCGATGCGGTAACATACGGGTTATATAACGCACAGGAGAGAGGAAGCCTTTTTATTGAACCGGGTACTTCTGTGTATCAGGGAATGATAGTAGGAGCTAACCCGCGTACAGAGGATGTAGTTGTAAACGTATGCAAGAAGAAGCAGGTTACCAACATGCGTGCTTCGGGTACCGATGAGGCGCTTAGACTTACAACAAGAGTAGTAATGAGTCTTGAGCAATGTCTTGAATTCGTATCCGATGATGAATTGATAGAAGTTACACCTAAAAACATACGTTTACGTAAACGTATATTGAATAATGATTTGCGAGCAAAGCAAAGAAACAAAAAAGTTTAGTATATTTCCTAAAACATATATTTAGAGAAATATATACCGGAGGAAGTTATAAATGCCTTCAAATGCAGTTAAAAAAATGATTGCCTGGCTGGTAGCCTTAATTATTTTTATCGGGACAGTGGGTCTTGGCTTTGTTTTAGGATTTAATTACATTTTATCCCAGAACACAAGGTTTTCTAACTTCGACAAAAATACCGTGGAACTCGGCAAAGACTCTCCGGGTGCTATTATGATTGTAATACGCCAGGGTTCGGATACATCGGATATCGCCAATGAACTCGATATCAAGAAGGTAATCAAGAACAAGTTTGCGTTTATACTAATGTCAAAATTGAACGGATTTGACGGACAATACAAGGCAGGCACGCATTTTGTAAAAAACAACATGAGTTATGACGAAATCATGTACAAGCTTAGCTTAAAGCCACAGACTGTAAGCGTGACATTTCCCGAGGGGCTGACATACAAGCAGGTCAAGGAAAAATTAGTAAGTGCAGGAGTTCTTTTTGACGAAAAGACTCTTGACAACATGGTCAGCAACCCTTCTTTATTTTTGGATTATGACTTTGTAACGCAAATCGCAAAGAACGAGGGAAGAAAGTGGCTGCTTCAGGGATATCTTTTTCCCGACACATATGAATTTGACATGAACACTAACGAAGAATCCATTATAAGGACTTTTCTCAACAATGCGGAAAGGCGCTTTATACCTGAAATCTACACACGAGCCAAGACAATGAAAATGACTATGGACCAAGTGGTCACTCTCGCGTCGGTTGTTCAGGCAGAATCCGGCAAGGTGGAAGAGATGGATCTGGTTGCAAGCGTTTTTCACAACAGATTAAACGCCAAAAATCACGGTACCGGCAAGCGCCTTGAGTCCGATGCCACTTTGAACTATATTAAAAGCGAGCTTGGGATGAAAACCTCTCTTACTGTCACCTCCGAAGACCAAAAACTCATCAGCCCTTACAACACATATCTTTATCAGGGATTACCGGCAGGACCGATATGCTCCCCTGGAATGGATGCGATAAGGGGAACCCTGTGGCCTTCTAAGACAGGATATTTTTACTTTGTCTCGAAGAACGACAAAACAGGGGCTAATGCCTATGCCAGAACACAAAATGAACACTTTAACAATGTAAATAAATATATGGGTAAAAGATAACATGTCAAAAGTTGAATTACTTTCACCTGCAGGCGACTTCGAAAAATTGAAAATGGCTGTTTTATATGGAGCAGACGCTGTTTACCTTTCCGGCAAACAGTTTGGGCTTCGAGCATTTTCAGCCAACTTTGAGCGCGATGAACTTGCAGATGCGGTAAAATTCGCACACGATAACAATGTAAGGGTTTATCTTACAATGAATATTTTTGCGCATCCATCGGATTTTAACGGCATGGAGGATTACATCAGACATGTAAGCTCGTGCAATGTCGATGCGGTCATAGTATCCGACCCCGGAGTATTTATGCTTGTAAAGCAGATTGCACCGGATCTGGAAATTCATATCAGTACCCAAAGTAGCGTAACAAATGCGGCCACCTGCCTTTTCTGGTATAAAGCCGGAGCTAAAAGAATTGTGCTGGCAAGAGAATTGACAATTAAAGAGATTATAGAGATACGCAAGACAATCCCCAAGGATCTCGAACTTGAAGTATTCATACATGGAGCAATGTGCATGACATATTCCGGAAGATGTCTTTTGTCCAAGTATTTCGCAGGACGTGACGCGAATCAAGGGGAGTGTGCGCAGCCGTGCAGATGGAAATATTATGTGACCGAGGAAAGCAGACCCGACAGACCACTTGTCATCGGTCAGGATGACAACGGTTCCTATATGTTCAACTCAAGAGATCTCTGTATGATTGAACACATCCCTGAATTGATTGAAGCGGGCATTGACAGCTTTAAGATCGAGGGTCGCATGAAAGGCTTATTTTACGTGGCTACGGCCACAAAAGCCTACAGAGAGGCTCTGGACTGCTACTATAACTCCCCGCAGAATTATGTGACAGACCCATCTTGGCTTGAGGATCTTCAGAAAACAGTCCACAGGGAATTCGAAACAGGGTTTTTCTTTGACAAACCTATGGATAAGGCGCAGATATTTTATGATGACTCATATATCAAGGAAGCGAAAGTAGCAGGAATAATACTTGACTATGATTCCGATACTAAAAGGGCAACCATACAGCAAAGAAACAAAATATTCGAAGGCGATCGCCTAGAAATAGTTTCACCCAAAGGAAGACATGTAATTGTTATTGCACAGGATCTTACCGACGAGGAGAACAACAAGATAGAAAGCACACCTCACGCAAAAATGATTTATCACATGTCTATGCGTGTTCCGGTAACCCCGAACTCATTCATAAGGTTAATAGCAGAATAGATTAATTTTGCATTTAAATTTCAAAGTCTGTGACAGCCCGCGAGCTCGTTATCTCTTTTACAAAATTTGCTACTTCAACGTGATCAGGATGGATTTTATAAATATTTAAATCCTCGATAGAATTGAATTCGGAAATTAAAACAACATCGAATGCAGTTTTGTCGACTTTGGCATCAAAAGACACCTCGATTTTCTGAATTTGGGGTATAAGCGGCTTCAAAGCAAGCAGTCTTTCCTTCAGCTCAACAGCGTTGGAATTGCGATCCTTGCCCAGAGCTTCCTCCTTGAGCTTCCACATTACAATGTGCCGCAGTGTTTTAATACCGGCAGCTTCCCGAATCTCGTCATCCTTTGAGACACCTGCAACCCGGTTGAGGATTTTGCCGGACATTTCACGTACAATATCCTGAAACCCAAAAGAGTCCATTATGCCAATCACTAATACCAATAGTATGGGACCGCCCAAGAATCCAGCCAGACCGAATACAGAAACGCCGAGAATCATTGCGATAAGAGTTGCCAGCGGATGCAGCTTCATGGCTGTTCCGACTACTCTCGGCTCCAAAAAAGTACGCACCAGGGTAAGTATTGCAACAAATGCCAATGCAATAAACCCTTCTACAGGTCTTCCTTGTATAAACATGTAAATAGCTATCGGGTAAAAGCATGCGCTGGCTCCGACTGCAGGCAACAGATCGACAAACATTACGACAAGTGCAAGTATTACCGCATATGGCATGCGGAGAATAGTAAGGCCAATAAACGCTTCAATGAAAGTTACCGTCATAATAACCATGTATCCGCCAAAAACACGAAAAAGAGACGAGGACACTTTCATTACGACAGTTGTTATCTTTTGTACAAAGACCTGACTGGGCATCAAAGTGTTCATGAATCTTCCTATAATAACCCGATCTGTAATAAAATAATATCCTGACATAACAACGACAATCACCTTAAACAAAACATTAGGGATGTTGCCGATAAATGAAAGAACTGAATTAAGAAATGCGGTTGTAAATTGCGGAATAAGGCTCATGAGGTCGCTTTGAATCTTGACCAGTTCATCGGCCAGTGAATCTATTGTAGACTGTGGTAAAAATCCACCAAGCTTATTCGAAATATCTTTAAGCCAAAGTATGACCACGCTGGATATCTCAAAAGTCGGAACTGAAGATGAAAGGAAAGTTATCAAATTTCTTACCTGTGAAATCAGTGCAAAAACAACAAGCACCAAAAATGCTATGAAAACAAGAAGTAACAATGTGAAATTAATCAGCTTGAATATTCTGTATCCTTTAGTGTCTCCACCCTCTGAAATTGACCTTGGAGCCTTGCGCCTGACCAGTCTATAAATAAGAAAACTAAATTTATTAGAGGCATAAGCCAGGACAAACCCTATTACAACAGGCAAGAGCAGCCAAAGGATTCTAAAGCCGAAGAAGAGTACGACAACAACGATTGTAGCCAACATAACGTATTTAATTATGGAAAGGATAATTTCCTTGTCCCTGTCAGTCTTAAAGCTGAATTTTGCCATATGTCCTCCTCGAAAAAATCCTTGTCTGTTATGTTTATTATTATATAACAATATCTGCTATCAAGCCATATAAAAATATAACATAGAGGAAAAAGCGGGATAAGTCGAAAAAGAAACCTCAAATAAAAATTAATTTCCATGCTTGTCAGTAAAGACTGAATATATAATACAGAATAGAAATTGTATGTCAACAGTGAAATTGTTTGTTAATTCGTACGCGGATTTATCACAGTGAACGACTCCTATACGCAGTAGGTGATATGCCAAAATATTTTTTGAAAAGGTGATTAAAATGACTGACGCTTGAAAATCCGCATTCAAAGCAAACATCCACGATGCTTCTAGGAGTATATGTCAAAAGATTGCATGCATTCTTGAGGCGCAATGAATTGATATATTCGGTCGGAGTGCAGTTCATATACCGCCTGAAGATTCTACAAAGGTAACTTTGATTCATGCCTGTATTCTCAAAAAGATATGACAACCCCAAAGCACAATTGTCCTTTTCGGCAAGTCCTACAATCGACTGTCGAAGCCAGTCAGGGAAAACATTGCCTTCCTGTCTTTCTCGACCACTATTCATAATAGTTATTGAAAGCAAATAAGAGAAAAATGATTTCAGAAGCAAAATAGCGGGACTGTCCGGGTGGCTTTTAATATGAAGATTGTGATACTGCTCCACAATCTCATTGGACTGGGAATCACTCAAGGTTATATGCGATGGGAAAATGTCTGAAATGACCGATTTATCTGCATTAAAAGATTTATTATAGCTGTTGTTTTCTAGAAAAACATTATTATTATTATATGTAATTTCTGTAATTTCCTCGTGTACTTGTCTGTCATAACAATCAGCAATATCGGTGTCACCAATCTCGAACATTTTAATAAGCGGAAGCGCAATTTCACTTGAAAATGCAAGATTCAAAATTCTCATATTTTCGTCTCTGAGCACAGAAAACGAATGTTCATCTGAGGGTTTTAATGAGACAAACATATTACGGGACAAAGGGACTTCAAATCCGTTTATCAAATGAACCCCCTTTCCTTCGATAACCAGAAAATATTCATAAAAATCATGATTATGAAAAGTATTATAGTCACTTACTATGTCAAAAAAATTGAGGTCGCAAACATTTCTGATTTCAAAATCATTCAGGGCTGTAAGTGTTTTAACGGGTTGCTTAAATTTGTTGTTTTCCATAAAAATTTGAATACCCCTCTGTAAATCAATAATACCATCGATATATCATATCAAAGAATTAACTTTCAACTTATAGATAAAGCTGAATTTGTCAAAATAGAAATAGTCTAGCCACTCTTTTTACTTCTCTATAGCAAACTTATTTATGTTATATAATTGTTAATACCAATAAATAGTTTGCCGAATGCGTTTTGATGGAACATGTATTATATAACTTAATTCAAAACGCTATATTATCCAGCGATATCAATAATTTCATTTTATACGCATTATATAAAAAGTCAATATACGGCAAGTAAAAACAAAATCAGAACAAGATTTGTGACAAAATAATTGCTACAATAATAGCTAAATGGAGCATAGGTTAGTGAAAAATAGTATAAAGTCCAAACAACAACACTAGCCAATAGCAAATAATAGCAGACAACAGCATACAATAGATAAGCATTTTAGATTTAAACATAATACGAATACAAACAAAAAG
>CAZZCN010000026.1:25169-35770 GCA_964652975.1 uncultured Oscillospiraceae bacterium
AGATTTCTAACAGCTATCAACAATCAAAAGCCTGACCGTTTGCCATGCCAGGTGCATTCATGGATGCAGTATTACCTTGACACATATCTTAAGGGCAAGGATCAGTTTGAAGCATATGACTATTTCGGTATGGATCCAGTCATTTATGCTGGTCCTGGATTTGAATATGATCCAAAGGATATGGCAAACTGGGATGTGAAGCACCGCGATCTGGGAGTTCTGGCTGATGGATACCATCATTGGGAGCAAGAAATCGTAACCCCCAAAGGTTCCCTGTTTCACAAAGGGTCTTTTAACAAATTCACCAGCTGGGAGAACGAGCATCTTATCAAAACACCCGAGGACTTTGATATCTGGCAGGAATTCAACCCCAGGCCGGTTTCAGTAATCTGGGACAGTGTCATTGCAGCAAAAGAACGCATCGGAGACCGAGGAATAGTACGTGGTATTTATTACGATTTCGGCCAGTGCAGTCCATGGCAGTCATTTGCAAGCGTGCTTACCAGCACTCAAGATGCAATAATGGCATGCTTTGACGATCCATCATGGGTTCACCACGTAATGAAGAGCCTCTTGGATCGCAAGCTTGAAGCAATCGAACTTGGCGGTAAGCAGCACTTTGATTTGATTGAATGTGGCGGCGGCGGTGGATCGAGCACTGTAATCAGCCCGGATATGCATAAAGAATTCTGCCTTCCTTATGACAAAATTCAAATTGACGCTTTCCACCAGAAAGGCACGAAAGTAGTATATCACCTGTGCGGCGGACTGATGCCACTGCTTGAAACCGTTGTAGAAAACGGTTCGGACGCCCTCGAAACAATGACTCCGATAGACATGGGCGGTGACTGTGATTTTGCGGAAGCTGTCAAAAGGGTGGGTGACAAGATTGCATTCATAGGCGGGTTTGACCAGAACAAAGGCTTCGAAAGAGGCAATCCCGCACTTATACGAGAAATGGTTTTTGAGCTTTTTGGCAAAAAGCCAAACGGCGGTTTCATATGCTCGCCTTCAGACCACTTTTTCTTCGGTGACCCGGAAAATGTCGAGGCATTTGTAAAAGCAGCAAGAGAGTGTATTTATTAATAGTGGGAAAATTTTATAATTAGTAAACAAGAGCAGAAAAAAGCCAAAGCACACACATTATATGACTTTGACAATAATCTGCTCTTTGTATTTCCAAAAACTGTAAAAAATCAGTCGAATTCAAAATACGAAAGATCGAACTTGTAAATCATATCCTTACGCTCAACAACAATCTTTGTCTTGTCACGCGTTACAGGATCTTTCTTAAGTAGCGAAATCAGTTCTCTTGTAGGGTTGACCGCTACAGGGTGCCTTACCGCCTTGAACATCGAAAAATCGCCGGCGGTATCGCCGTAAGCGAACGACTGGGAGAGATCGATGTCGTATTTATCGACGAAATTAGCTATAGCCTTTTCCTTGTTCCTGCTATCCCACATAGGGAAGATTTTGCCGGTAAAAATCCCTTCGTCGTTCTTGTAATAAACCGTGCCTGTATAATCATCGAAATTATGTTTTTTTGCCATCTCAGCCACGAGTTCACTCGGAGATCCGGATATGGCAATGACTTTGTGCCCTGCCTTCTTGTGAAAAAGAATCCTGTCCCTTGTATATGTATAAACCCTGTCACCGTTCTGGTCGACGACCCTTTTAGCAATAAACTCTATCTGCTTGCGATGCAAGCCCTTAACCGCCTCAACATAAATCTCGGCCATCTTGAGCAGATAATCGTCGTAGTTGCCGATGCGCTTGTCCCATTTTACGTACTTTTCCTTGACCTCGTTGTACCAGCGCTTCTGCTCGATAATTTCGGACTTGATAAGCTTCTTGAAGGTTGCTGTAATAAGCCCCTCCCTGTAGAGTGTTCCATCAATATCAAAAAATGCCGCTATCGTTTTCGGATTATCCATTTAAAGGTTCACTCCTTTCGTTTGGAAAGATAAAATATCCTGAAAAATTCTTCGGTTATGCCGCTAGTTAGTAAATATTTTAACAGTTATGGAATAAAAAAGCAATTTACAGTAGATTGCCCTTGTGGTAGTATATCAGTATAAAAAATCCGCCATATGTAATCAGAATATAGGATTTTTGATATAGACAATCAATGAATAATTGTAAATCGTTAACACGAAAAACTTATAATTTGGAGGTATGAAATGTTTTGTTCAAATTGCGGTAAACAGACAGATGACAATGCAAAATTTTGCGGATCCTGCGGAGCCCCCAACCCATTAAGGGCCCAAGCATCACAGCCCACACCGGCACAGCCTGCGCAACAGGCTCCGGTTACTCCAAGACCTCAAGTGCAACCTGCACCGGCAATTCCCGTGGTACCGGTTCCGAGACCGCAGGTGCCTCCTGCCCCTGTAAAAGTTGCTCCGACAACTCCCCCGACGCCCGTAAACGCGCAACCTGCAAGACCTGTAGCACCGGTTCCCCCAAGACCACAACCACAAAAAGCTCCTGTTCAACCTGTGGCATATAATCAGCCGATACAACAGCCGGTTCAACCTGCACAGCCTGCAGCATACAGCCAACCGATACAACAGCCGGTTCAACCTGTCGCATACACCCAGCCGGTTCAGCCTGTTCAGCCCGCAGCATACAATCAGCCACCGCAGCAACAGTTTGCAGGCCAGCCCTCGAATATGAAATATCAGATATTCGGAGCCAACCTGCCAGCTGTAACAATTACCCTCAATCCAGGAGAAAGCATTTACACCCAGTCCGGCGGAATGGTTTGGATGGATGAAGGAATAACCATGGAGACAAATATGAAGGGTGGTTTGATGAAAGGCCTGGGGCGCATGTTCTCGGGAGAGTCATTATTCATTGCTACATACACTGCATCGCGTCCGAACCAGGAGATTGTAATAGCATCAACCTTCCCAGGAAGCATTTCAGCTATCGAGCTGAGAGGAAATTCAGTAATTGCACAGAAAACAGCATTTCTATGCGCACAACCGACCATCACAACAAGCGCATACCTGACCAAGAGTCTGGGTGCAGGTCTTTTCGGCGGTGAAGGATTTATTTTACAGAAGCTGACAGGGTTTGGGCATGTATTTCTTGAAATTGACGGGAGCCTGGTCGAGCGCGTTCTAGCACCCGGTGAGAAAATCAAGGTAGATACCGGTAATGTTGCTGCCTTTGAAGAGACAGTGCAGTATCAATCAGAAATGGTCAAAGGATTTAAAAATATCCTATTTGGCGGTGAAGGACTTTTTCTCACAACACTTACCGGTCCCGGTAAAGTCTGGCTGCAGACAATGACAATGCCGACTTTTGCAAAGCAACTCATACCGTTTTTGCCAAAGCCAAGCTCGAATTAGACAAGTAAAATATATTGAAAATGAAATCAAGGAAGGACAAATATTTTATGGCATTTAATTTTTTTAAAACAACTAACAAGCATGCCAAGTTAATATGTGTTGTGTCAATCTGTCTGATTTTTGCCGGAATGTTCGCAGGATGCGACAAGAGCATGAACCAGAACAAGACCCAGAGAACAGTTGTGGTTTATACATCTGTTGACCAGGTTTATTCAGAAAAGGTCTTCAAAGCATATGAGCAAGAGACCGGAGTCAAAGTAAAACCTGTTTTTGATATCGAGGCCAATAAGACGGTCGGACTTGTCAATAGAATCATAGGTGAGAAATCCAATCCTCAGGCTGATGTATTCTGGAATGGAGAGATACTCCAGACTATTGTTCTCAAGGAAAGTGGTGTTTTAGAGAAGGCATCTCCGGAAAACTCCAAGAATCTACCGGCATCATTTATTGATAAGGATGGCACCTGGTTTGGATTTGGCGGAAGGGCAAGGGTTCTGATTTTCAACAAAACCCTTATATCTAAAGAAAACTGCCCCAAGACTCTTGAAGATTTTGCCAATGGCGACAATGTCAAGAAGACAGGAATCGCATACCCGATTTTTGGCACGACAGCGACTCATGCGGCAGCACTTTATTCTTCTTGGGGAGATACCAAAGCAAAGGCATATTATGAGAAGCTAAAAAATGCCGGAGTTGTAATTCTTGACGGCAACGGCGTAGTTAAGGATTATGTCAGCCAAAAGAAGCTTGTTATGGGGCTTACAGATACAGATGACGCCCTTTCCGAGATGGATAAGAACAAGGACCTGGACATTCTTTTTCTAGACCAGGGTACAGACCAGATTGGAAACCTTGTAATTCCCAATACAGTAGCCAAAATCAAGGGTGGACCTAATCCAACAGAAGCCGAAAAATTCATAGACTATCTTCTTTCTGTTAAGGTAGAGCAGGCACTTGTAGACGATGGATGGATTCAGATACCGGTCAACAAAGGGTTGTCTAATGTCTCTCCTGTGGTAACAGCGGCCAATATTAAAATGATGGACGTTGATTTCAACAAAGCCTTTGAAAGCGTGGAGAAGTCGAAGACCGAATTAACCGCCATTTTTATAAGGTAAAATAATTTAGTCAGGTGGATGTTTGTATTGAAAAAGACATTTTCCACTCAAAATGCAGTCAGATGGGGGCTTACTATCGGATACATTGTTATCCTGGTCGCCCCTGTCGCATTTTTATTCTGGAAAGCTTTACTTAATCTGGTAGCCGGAGAGGACTTCACTGTTCCGGGTATAAGCTTGCCGCTTTTTGCGAGCAGCGTGTTGATTGAAACTGCTTCAACGCTTATCTGTGTTGCGTTAGGGATACTTGCTGCTTTGTTTCTGTGGAACTATTTTGAGCAAAAACGGAAAATTCTCTTTTATATTATTCTGCTCTGTGCGCTAATTCCTCCGTTTATTCATGTGCATTCATGGATTAAGACCATGGACGCCTTTAATTCTGCCGTATTTAATCTGACCGGACTTCCGTTTAATTTTACAGGGATCGGTGCGGTTGTCTGGACTACGGCAATCTCGTACCTGCCTTTTACAACTGCGCTTTGTTTTTTTGGACTGCAAAGCATACCTGCTGAGATTGTCGATCTTATAAGGATGGAGACAGATGGGAGGAAGGCGTTTTTCAAAAACATTACACCTTATTTTGCGCCTTATTCCGTCATAGGGGCACTTTTCATTTTTTTGATTAATATCAATGACTATGCGATTCCGTCAGTTTTCGGAGTTAATGTATACGCGCTCGAACTTTTTGCACTTTTTAGTGCAAGTGGAAACATCTATTCAATAGCACTTTCATCCTTGCCTCTGATAGCTTTGTCCGTTGTGATAGTAGCAGTGATTGCTTTTATAACGCGGAAGTCGGACCTTAGTGAAAATTTTTCAAAAAACATAAATCCCTTTTCTCATGAGCCCTTTATGCGAAACGCTTCGATTGCCGGAGGAATCGGGTTGCTTGCTTTTGTAACTGTTCCGGTATTGTCGATGATAATAGAAAGCTTTGGAGTGGATGGATTGCCAGACATTATTCTCGATTCGAGTGACCAGATTTTCTATTCGCTTATTGTAAGTGCACTTACCGCGGTAGTATCTGTATTGCCGGCTGCCCTTTACGCATATGCACATTTCATGAGCCGCAGGAGCCAAGGCATTACTGTGATTTTCACTCTGCCGTTTATTATTCCGTCAGCAATCCTGGGGCTTTCAATGATAGTGTTCTGGAATCAAGGCATGATGACTGGACTGTATCAAAGCTCTATGATGACCGTTATTGGTCTTTCGACTCGTTTCTCGATAATAGCGATTCTTTACCTGATGTTAAAGTTTAAACGTCTTGACCGGGAACTTGCGGACTCGACGAAACTGTCGCTTTCTTTTTTTCAGGGCTTTCACGGCGTGATTCTGCCGATGATGCGAAGGGATATTCTGGCATGCGTGTTGATGATTTTTGCACTTTCGATGGGGGAATACGGGATTGTTCTATTGATAACTCCACCGGGATATCAGATGCTGACCATTAAAATATATAACTATTTGCATTATGGGTCTTCGGACGTTGTATTTGCGCTTAATTTATTTGTTTTTCTGCTGGTGGTTGCAGTAGCGGCATCAATGGTTCTGATTTATAGTGTAAAGACAGGAGAAAAAGGCACCTAGACAACATAGGCATCATACACAGCCTATAATCATTAGAAATGTTTCAAAAATACAACCCAGGGAGAAAAAATTTGACTAATCCTATTAAAGAACAAAATAGTAACTCGGACAGGAAGTCCAAACCCCTATGGATTGGTACAGTAATTGTCGTTGTGGCACTATTGTTGATTCTGGGGGCGACCGGAATCAAAAAAGAATATGATGCCAGAAAACCGATTGACGGGTTTACAGCATTTCTGCCAGATACGGATATCTGTTCTATAGCCTTGTTCAAAGGTGACGTCTGGGCCGGAGGGGTTGATGGACTTTTTGTATTGAGAGGTATTAAGGACTTTCAGGAGGAAGAGGCAAAATCAAATCAATACTATGGCAAAAAGCAAATTTACAAGTCCGAAGAGATCGGCAATTACAGATATGTCAAGGCGGTCCTATCTGACGGCAAGAGAATCTGGGTTGGTCACGACAGAGGGCTCACATTGATCGAAGGCTCCAAAATAATTGATTTTACAGACAAAAACGGGCTGCCTGACAGACGAGTCAATGCGCTTTGTCTTGATTCCAAAGGGACTTTGTGGGTAGGTACGTGGGGCGGCGTTGTAACGATGAAAAATATGAATGTCGAAAAAACATATACTACCAAGGATGGACTTATTGCCGACATGGTCAACGTAATCAAAGAGGATTCAACAGGGGGGATGTGGTTTGGATCATATGTCGCTCCCCGTGGCGGAATCAGCGTTTTTTACAATAATAAATGGCAGCGATTTTCAACCGGAGAAGGTCTTATACATGCGAATATCAATGCTATAACAGAGTTAAATGATAAAAGCATCCTTACTGGAGGCGGACTTTACACAAAAGGCGGCGGGACACGCTTCATCCATGAGGGGGGCTCCTGGAAAATAAAAGGATATCTGCAAAAAGAAGACGGGCTTGCCGGTGCGAAAATAAGGTCATTGATGCAAGACAGCAAATCAAGAATATGGGTCGGCTCGGAATACGAAGGACTTGCCGTGCTTAAGCAAATTGGTGAAAACGAATTAAACAAGGCATTGAATAATGGGGCAAGCCAAGCGGGGAATAATGCAATAAGCCGTTCAGGGGAAAACAGAGTAAGTCAAGAAGAGAAAAGCGGAGCAAGTACGGTAGAGAATAACGGCGAAATGCAATCTGAGATTTTGACGAAGAAAACCGGATTACCGGACAATGAAGTGAAGGTAATAGTGGAGGCACCTGACAAATCGGTATGGGTAGGGACACGTAACGGCATCGTTCGGATAGAGTGAAAAGATTTATCCTTTCACTCTATCCGAACCTGGAAGAACCGTTTGCCAGCATAGTTTGAAAGAATAAATTCTTTCAAACATTTGAAAAACCATTTGACAGCATTAATGCTGTCAGACACAAAGTGTCACATGGTTTTTAATTGCATATTACATTATGCAGCATAAATTATTATATTGTAAGGAGATTAGATGAAAGAACGACCAAACATTTTAGTTTTTATGACCGACCATCAGAGGGGGGACATGGCACCGCCTTTTAAAAGGGCGATTACACCCAACTTGGATGAATTCTACCAAAATGCAGCGGCATTTTCGCAGGCGTATTGCCCTTCGCCGCATTGCTGTCCGGCACGAGCTTCTTTTTTTAGCGGTCTGTACCCGAGCGAGCACGGCGTCTGGAACAACGTAGATGTGGGGAATACATTATCCAGAGGGCTAAACGATAATGTCAGACTTTTTTCCGAAGACCTTATGGAATCCGGCTATGAAATGTATTTTAGCGGAAAGTGGCATGTGTCTGCTGAAGAAGGACCTTTGGAGAGGGGTTTTTCTCATTGCTACCCGGCACATAACTGGTACAAGAAGCTGCCAAAGACACCAAACACATCAGAATGGAATTATTACAAAAGCAAAAAATCAATAAACGAGGCGAACGCCTCAACTGTTATAGAGAAAAGCGATGAAAGGCTGCCATCACAGCTTTTAAGAGAGGGTTATCCGGACTTCTCCATTTATGGAGAGAAAAGCGATGTTTTCGGAGACGAAAAAGTTGTAAATGAAGGCTGCACATTTATAAGGGATGCAGCGAACTGCAGTACCCCGTGGTTTCACTACATCGGCGTTTTGGGTCCCCACGACCCATATTATGCAGCAAAGGAATTTTTGGATATGTACCCCGTCGAAAGCATTGAACTTCCGGTCAATTTTTATGATGACATGAAGGACAAGCCGAATCTTTACAGGCGGACAAAGGATAGATTTTCACAGCTCACCGAAGGGGAATACAAGGAAGCAATAAGGCATTATCTAGCGTTTTGCAGCTACGAGGATTTTTTGTTCGGGAAAATAATTGACACATTGAAGGAGACAGATCAGTACGAAAATACAGTTGTGATTTACACTTCGGACCATGGTGATTATGCAGGCGAACATGGGCTTTTTGCAAAAGGACTGCCTTGCTTTAAAGGAGCCTATAGCATACCGCTTTTGATCGGGTCGGGAGGCGATTTTTTCAAGGTTAAAGGCAGATCATTTGACGAATTTGTTTCAATAACCGACATAGCACCGACTATTTTGGATTTTGCCAGTATACCGCAAAGGGAAATGAGCGGTAAATCACTTATTGGATTTTTGAACGAAGAAAAAACAGAGGACTGGACCGATGCTGTCTACACCCAGTCAAACGGAAATGAATTGTATGGCATCCAGCGCTCGGTAATGACACGGGACTGGAAATATGTCTACAATGGATTTGACTATGACGAGCTTTACAACCTGGCAGACGACCCTGATGAGATGACCAATCTCGCAGGCAAGGAAGGCTATTCAGCGATAAAAAAGGATCTGGCTTACCGCCTGTGGAGGTTTGCATACGAGCACAAGGAGACATCAATCAATCCGTATGTGATGGTCTCTCTGGCGGAGTTCGGCCCCGGGATTATATTTTAGAATTTTTAGCTTATTTTTGGTTATTTCAAAACTAAATAAACTGATGTATAATTAATTTGAATTTACTGACATTTTTATATCATTATTGAACAAACGTACAACTGAAATATTTCAATTATTTGCTTATAAAAAGGCAATTGACAAAAATGATGGGGGGATAAATTTATGTTCTGTAAAAATTGTGGTAAGGAACAACCAGATGGTTCTAAATTTTGTACCGGATGCGGTGCATCACTTGAACAAAAGGCAGGTCAGGAGAAATCGGTTCAGCAACAACAACAGCAGCAGTTTAAGCAACCAATTCAGCAACAAAACCAATATCAACAGACTCAGCCAATTCAGGCATATGCCTCTGCGACTAATACACAATCAAATCCTAATTTTTCCAAGGTTAAAGAGAATGCACCACGTAATACCGGTGAATTACTTATATATATAATTAAGAAAATTCCCGAAAGAGTGCTTAAAGCACTGCCATTGACGATTGCAATCGGGGTGGTAAGCTGGCTGATTCATACTTATCTTCTAGTTTACACCAATCAGGGATTCAATCCGGACACGTGGCTTGGCAAGAATTTTCTTAATGTCAAGGGTAGCTTAATAAGCTCGACGCTATTGTGGACAATGATTGGCGGACTTATACCGATTGCAATTTCATTTTTAGCACGTGGTGGAAACCCGTTTAAATCTTTTGCAGCTATGGTAAGGATGCCGTCCGATATTATCAGGAAGAACAAGGCATCTCAGAATACATTTTTGCCGATTATTTTAATATCATGTGGAGTGGCTCTTTTATTCGATAAACTGCTTTCCGGTGTAGCCGGACTAGTAGGAGGAGGCATTCTAATGTCTTCGGTTATTGCTTTTGCTACAGGGCAGGGCAGCATATTCGTTCAAATATTCAGAATGGCATTTACAGATGCGCAGGCATTTGTATTGAAGAAACAAAAATTCAAGTTAGATAATGACAGCGTTTACATGATAATCGGCTCATCCGGTTTGGCATTAATTCTTTATGGGGCAATTAAAGCCTTGAATGTTTTTCCGTTTATCTTTGGTAAATTAGCTGCAATGATACCATTTATGGCAGGTTTTTTCGGGCTTGTTCTTGTAGGAATACTATTTATTTTGAACTCGGTTTGGTTTGTTCTGATAATTATTGCAATAATTCTGATAACAAGGAACAAGAGCGTGCCCAAACAGCTTGTTTTCATGGGGGGATTCATTATAGCTGCATTTGCAGCCAATAGATTTTTAGGAGTGCAATTATTTGCCGATGACGGAGGATGGGCGGAAGCCGGAGGAACATTAGGTGGATGGTTAACGAGTGCAGGTGCAATTCCTGCTGTATTGAGCGGTATCCCTCCTGCTCTTGGTGGAATTATCGGATCATATTTAACAGGCGTTTTGGGTGGCATATCCGGGGAACTTGGCGGAATGGGCATACCTGAGGGGACCGACGATGGCGGATATGGAGACGGCACTACCGACGGTGGGAATCCGTATGACGGCGGCAATGAAGGTGGCGGATATGACGATGGCACTTCAGACGGAGGTGGGTACGGAGAAGGTCCAACCGACGG
>CAZZCN010000027.1:0-8940 GCA_964652975.1 uncultured Oscillospiraceae bacterium
TGACCCTCTGCTTGTAAGGCAGATGCTCTCCCAGCTGAGCTAAACTCCCGGGACCAGAATCGGATAAGGTTTTGCGCTAAAATATTTCTTAAGCGCATGAGAAAGTATAATCGATAATGAAACGTTTGTCAACACGAAATTTGCCATTTTTAGGCATTTTTCTGAACCTTTTTGCATTAATTTTCTGTAATTATTGAATTACTCAAATTCTTATCAAAAATCTGTATGTATTATCTGTGATAAGATTATGTTAAACCATTAGTGCTTCCTGCTTTAGACCATGTTTTTTAATTCCTGTTTCCATGTTACTTCTTACATCGGTCTTACAAAACTGCCATCCGCTGCTCGTAAGAACGTTGCAGTCCTTACCACATGAACGTTCCTGGCATCCTTAAGTGTAAATCCGTCGATTCCGACAAGGGATTCGAGTAAAAGGTCAGGTCGCAGGTTCTCTGAGCTTCCTGCCTTGACGATTACATTCAGCATGTCTGGTGCGGCGGACTCTACCGATAAAACATAAGTCTTGACATCAATTGTTTTCGTTTTGCCTTTGGAGGTCTTTTCGACTGGCAGTTCGGCGGTGTTTTTTATTAGCTCTACAAAGCGCTCTATACCTTTGTACATGAAAAGATATCCCGCAGCCTTAACCTGGGCCATCATACTTTCATTGGTATCTGGAGCAAAAGAAGCTCCAAGGATGTCCATGCCTTCAGGAAGCACCTTCTTAAAACGGAGTACAACCTCCGATGGTTTTATCTTGCCTCTGACAGTTAGATCGAAGTAATCGTCGAGGGTTTCGATGCCAACCCCCAAAGGTAGTGCAAATGCCATGAGTGGCCTCGGATTGAACCCTTGAGAGTGGTCGCAGTCAATTCCGGCACGCATGAGCGAACGTTCGAAAATCCTCATCATATCAAGGTGCGCCAGATATGCCGTAGCGCCTTCCCTTGAAAAACGTATGCGTATGACGGACGATTCCTGCTCATCACCAGTCTTTAAATTGGGGGATGTCAAAAGAGTAGGTCTGAAATTATTTTTGCTCATAACATACACCTCCGCCGAATACATTCGCTCCACATGAGGAACATTCCTGTGTGCAGTTGGGTGTGACTGTCTCGCCCGTGGCACGTATGCTTTCAGAAATCAAAAACTCCTTCGTGACTCCAACATCTATGTGATCCCACGGCAGAACTTCGTCATACTCCCGTTTCCTGTTTGCATAGAACGAAACCGAAAGGTTCTCTTCCTCCATGCATTCAAGGTATTTCTCCAGACTGAAAAACTCATCCCACGCGTCGAACCGGCAGCCCTTCTTATATGCGTTATAAATTACTTTCGACAGTCTTCTGTCGCCCCTTGCAAGAACAGCCTCCCAAAGCGATGACTTGGAGCCGTGCCAGAGGAATTTGACCGCCTTGCTCTTAAGCATGGAACGAAGCACCTGCTGCTTTTGCTGCAAAACCTCCATCGCATCTTGTGGAGCCCATTGAAAAGGTGTAAACGGCTTAGGGACAAAAATAGCGGCGCTAATAGTGAGCTCTAGCCTTTTTCTCTTGAATTCCCTGGGGAGATTGTTGAAAATTGACTCGATTTTCTTGCTCAAAAGTGCAATGCCCTCTACATCTTCCATTGTCTCCGTGGGCAGTCCGAGCATGAAATAAAGCTTGGCTCCGCTCCAGCCGCCTTCAAATGCAAGCCGCATGGACCGCTCAAGATCTTCCTCGGTTATGTTTTTGTTAATTACATCGCGCAGTCTCTGCGTTCCGGCTTCCGGAGCGAATGTCAGTCCGCTTTTACGCGTTTTCTGTGCTTTATGCATAATATCCAGGCTGAATGAATCCACCCTAAGGGAAGGAAGGGAAAGGCTTGAATGGGTTTTCTCAAGTTCGCATAGCAAAGGGGTTGCAAACTCTTCGAACCTTGAGTAATCTCCTGTGGAAAGTGATAAAAGGCCAATCTCATCATAGCCTGTCTTCGCCTGAGCAAGTTTGGCCTGGACAAGTAGTGTCTCGGGAGACTTTTCCCTCACAGGCCTTGTTGTAAAGCCGGCCTGGCAGAATCTACAGCCTCGCGAACACCCCCTGAAAATCTCCAGAAAAATCCTGTCATGGACTATCTCGGTATTAGGAACAATAAAATCCGACGGGTAAAAGGATTTGTCCATATCATTAACAACGGCTTTGAGCACTTTCGGCGGTACATCAGGCAGGTTTGGTGCAATAGACTTAATCGTACCATCATCGTTATAGTCAACGTCATAAAAGGACGGCACATAAGCGCCTGGAACTTTCATTGCGACTTCCTTTAAGAATTCGAAGCGGTTATTTGCCTTGTCTTTCTTATATACTGAATACAAATCCATGAATTGATTAAGCTGCTCTTCACTCTCACCGATAAGGACAACATCAAAAAACGGAGCCATCGGCTCAATGTTGAAAGCACACGGGCCGCCGGCAATGATTATCGGGTCGGTATTGCTGCGGTCTTTGGTAAAAAGTGGAATCCTCGCCATGTCAAGCATTGCAAGAACGTTTGTGTAGCACATCTCGTACTGTAAAGTAAATCCCACAATATCAAAATCACTAATCGGAGTCTTAGTCTCCAGAGAGAAAAGCGGAATACCTTCGGTCTCCATCTGTTCGATCATGTCGACCCAGGGCATAAAACATCGTTCGCAGTAAGTGTCTGACCTTTCATTAAGCAAATGATACAGTATCTTCATACCAAGGTGTGACATGCCTATCTCGTATGTATCCGGAAAGCAAAAGGCAAATCTGCTATACTGCCTATCGAGCGGTTTCTTCACGCTGTTGTACTCGCCGCCGGTATATCTGGCAGGCTTGCTTACCGACATCAGAACGCTTCTCGGTATTGGTGTTATACTCATTTATTCCTCCGTATTGTTTAATGCATTTCAGATATTTTGTTGAATATTTTACTAAAAAATCAATATCATTTTGAATATACTATTCAATCAAAATACAATTGTGCTATTTTACAGTATAATAGGTGCTTCTCAAATACCCTTGTTATGAAAGAAAAGCAGTCAACGTTAATCTTTGACTGCCACTTCGATTCTTTTAGTTGTTAGTTAAGATTATATCTTGTCCATGTCAAAATCTTCCAGGACTGTCTTCAAAAGGGCGATTTCTTCATTGGTCATTGAAATTCCCTTTCCCATTTTCGTGTGGTCTGGTGCCCAGTCGCGAACATCGAGCTTGGGATTGCCGTCATTCCATCTTACTATGTTTACTTCACGGTTCCATCCTGATGGAGAACTGCTTATTACTCCTATGTTCTCAACAATTTCGAATTTGAATTCCTTAGCTGCTGCCATGATTTTTTCTCGCTTTCTAAATGTATATTTTATTTAAGTTCCTTCTTGTTCTTCTGAATCAACACAAGCATCTGTGTGAGCTGCTCTTCGAGGTCAGACAGCTTCTTCTTGGCGTATTCGAGTGATTTGCCCCTTATGGTGGCCGCCGATTCATTTGCGCTATCGATTGTCTGCGAAGCCGCAAGTCTCGCCTTGCGGGTGATCTCGTGCTCATCGATCATGGAAGTCATTCTCATTTCCGCTTCGCGCATAATGCTTTCGGCTTCTTTCCTTGCTTCGGCAATGAACTGCTTGTTCTGATCAAGAAGCCATTTAGCCTGCTTTATCTCATTAGGCAGGTTCTCCCGAATCATACTTATCAGTATCAGCATCTCTTCTCTGTCAACAAGACAGTTATCTGTAAAAGGAAAAGACCTCGCCTGGTCCACTGTTATCTCGAGTCGGTCAATCAATTCATATAGATCCTCTTGCGGCTCAGGATTACTGCCGGGTTTGTTACTTATCGTCTGCATACCTCATCCCCTCCGGGTTAATATATCAAAAAAGTAATTTCTTATTTGCTAATCGAATACCATTTCACTTTTCTTTTTTCTCTTTAGTTTTGTCATAATCATAGGAGCTATCTCTCTCGAAACCATTTCGGAAACATCTCCGCCGTAAAGTGCCACTTCCTTGACTATCGTTGAGCTTGTGAATGCCAGATCCATGCGGCATGGCAGCAATACAGATTCAAATCCAGGCAAAAGCAGCTTGTTCGCAGCAGATAGCTCGGCTTCATATCTGAAGTCGGATTCACTTCTGAGCCCTCTTACTATGGCATTGGCATTTTTATGTTTGAAGTAATCCACCAGCAGCCCGTCAAATGACTCCACTTCAACGTTCTTGATATCCTTTAACGATTTCCTTGCCATTTCTACACGTTCTTCAACTGTAAATGCAGCCACCTTCGTATTATTGGTCAATATCGCTACGTACAACTTGTCGCACAATGTCACTGCTCTTCTTGCTATGTCTACATGCCCGTTTGTAAAAGGATCGAAGGTGCCGGGATAGATAAATATTTTCATTTAACTCTCTTCCCCTTAATCAATTGAAATCATATAGCAAACTGATATATGTCATATAGTTGTTAAGACAAAAATATTTTCAAATTCGTCTTGATATCTTGTCGGTCATACTACATGTTTCAAAACGCTATTGTTACACAACTTAATTCAAAATGCTATTACTTAAGTCAATCAATCTGCTCTTTATCATAGAATGATACCATGACAGCGCCGTACTTACAACTTTTTTTTAATTTCAAATTTATTACATTTTCGTCGGGCTTGTCGTTAGCACTGTGTTCAAGAAGAACTATCGCTTTGGGTTCCAGTGAGTCATTTTCGTAAAATGCCCTTGCGATTTTCTTGAAGGAACCTATAGCACTCTCGTAAGGCGGGTCGATATAAACGATATCGAATTTCCAGATTCCATTTAGCGAGGTTATTGCTGAAAGGACATTCATGGCAAGTACTTTAGACTTTGATTCGAGCTTTGTCTTTTCGAGGTTGTCTTTGATGCATTTCAGTGACTCCCTGTCATTATCGACGAAAGCTGCAAACTGTCCGCCACGGCTTAAGGCCTCTATACCCATCTGCCCTGTACCCGAATAAAGGTCCAGAAATTTCGACCCGGCTACATTAAAGGCAATTATGTTAAAAATCGATTCCTTAACCTTGTCCGCTGTAGGTCTTGTCTTAAGGCCCTTGACAGATTTCAGTGTGAATCCTTTTGCACTTCCGCTTACAACTCTTGGCATAATAATTCAGCTCCGTTCATTTCTCATTTTTAAGCATGTAAAATTACTAAAACACACTTTATTCATTGACCAGCTTTATTGGCTACAACCCTATATGTTCGTACAGCTGTCCGAACTGGCGTTTAATCATTGGAAGTATCATCTCGTTGCCTGGAAGTTCAAGAAACGGATCTTTTTCAAACAGGAGTTCAATTTCGCCCTGTGCATCTTTCAATATAGCCGCATCGCGATACAGATTGGCGATTTTCATCTCAGGGAGGCCATGCTGTCTGGTTCCGAAGAAATCTCCGATGCCTCGAAGCTTTAAATCCTGCTCTGCAATTTTGAATCCGTCGGAATTTTTACATACGGTTCTAAGCCTTTCCTTTGCAATGTCCTGGTCTGAATCGCTTTTAAGTATACATATCGATCTATACCCGCCTCTGCCGATCCTGCCTCTTAGCTGGTGCAGTTGAGCAAGTCCGAATCTTTCAGCATTCAAAATAAGCATTATAGATGCGTTCGGATTGTCAACACCTACTTCGATGACCGTTGTGCTGACAAGTACCTGTACCTCTTTGCTCATAAATGCATCCATCACCGCTTCCTTTTCTTTTGCCGGCAGTGATCCGTACATCAGTCCGATTTTCCTGTGAGGAAAAATATCTGTTTTCATTTGCGCATATAATTCTTTGACCGAGCCAAGATCCGCCGCTTCAGTGGATTCAATCATCGGGCATACGACGTATACCTGCCTGCCCTGCTCTATCTGCTTGTCAATGAGCCCATATATTCTGGCGTCGTCTACTGAAGTAGCAGTGTATGTTTCAATTGGAACCCTTCCCATCGGCATGCCTTTGATAATTGAAATATCAAGGTCTCCATATAGCACAAATCCAAGTGTTCTTGGAATCGGGGTTGCTGACATTACCAGTACATGCGGGAGCCTGTCACCCTTCTGGCTGAGACTGCTTCGCTGCTTGACACCGAATCTGTGCTGCTCATCGGTGACCGCAAGTCCCAGGTTTTTGAATGTTACTCCTTCTTCAAGTATGGCGTGCGTACCGATAAGCAGATGTATATCTCCGCTTTTCGTCGCCTCGTTGATCTCCTTCTTTTTCTTTGCTGTGACACTGCCTGTCAAAAGCTCGATCCGTACGTCAAATCCATCAAAAAAAGACTTCATTGTATTAAAATGCTGATTTGCAAGAACTGCCGTAGGAGCCATTAATGTAGCCTGGCAGCCGCTCTTGATGCAACAAAATATCGCCGCTGCACAGACAACTGTCTTACCTGAGCCGACATCACCCTGAACAAGCCTGTTCATAGGTATTTGCTTCTTCATGTCGCTTTGCACTTCACATATAACCTCAACTTGGGACTCAGTAAGGGTAAATGGAAGGTGTTCGTAAAATGGCTTTAACATAGAATTATCAGAGGCGATTGAAAACGCTTTCGATTTGTTAACAAGTGTAGATTTTACAAGCTTAAGACCCGCCTGTATCAAGAAAAGCTCTTCGAACACCAGACGGTATCTGGCAATCTCAAATTCCTCCGTATTATTGGGATGATGGATTTTCTCATAAGCATAATTGACCGAGCAAAGTTTAAGTTTTTTCCTTATGTCAAAAGGCAGTGGATCTTCAAATTCGGTACTGCATATCGTCAATGCATCTGTAACCAGTTTACGGATTACCCCCTGTGTCAGCCCTGCTGTAAGTCGGTAGACAGGCTTTATTCCGGCGGTTTCGTCCTCGTTGTAGGCTTCGAATGTAGGATTTACAATCTCCATGATCAATCCATTTCGCTTTATCTTGCCCCTAAAAAGATAGGAGGTGTCAACTATGAGTTTGCTTTCGTAATATGGCTGGTTAAACCACGTCGCAGTGATTTGGACGTTTTCGTAATCACACAGAACTGTCTTGAGGATGCTCATCGGACCTTTACGTCTAAGACTCGGCTTCCTGTATACACGTGCCACAAAAGTCTCGACCTCACCCTCGACAAGGGATGATATTGTCTTCGGTGTGGTCCAGTCCTCATAGTCACGAGGAAAAAACCTTATAAGTTCGTCCAGATTGGTAATCCCTAGTTTGGCAAGGAGTTCCTTGCGCACCTTTGATAATCCTTTAATTTGCGTAAGAGATAATTTCGGATTATCCGGTGTTTTCAATTCGTTCAGCGCTTTCAATTCTTTCGGTGCTTTCAATTCGTTCGGCGCTTTCAATTCGTTCGGCGCTTTCAATTCGTTCGGCGTTTTCAATTCTTTCGGTGCTTTATATTCATCCAACACTTTCAATCCCCTTTTTGCATAGACAACGTAAGTGGCAGACATCGCACTTCGGGCTTCTGGCTGTGCATAAAGCCCGACCGTGCATCACAATCATGTGACCAAAAGCTGTCCAATCGTTCCTGGGTATGTTTCGCATAAGATCCTGTTCGATCTTAAGGACATCCGTGCTGTCAGTCAGACCTAAACGCTTGGATATCCTTATGCAGTGAGTATCCACAACGATTGCCTGGACACCAAAGCAATCGCCAAGGATAAGATTGGCAATTTTGCGTCCGACTCCGGGCAAAGTCATCAGCCCTTCTCTGGTCTCGGGAACTTTACCATCGAAATCATTTATCAGAATATTCATGCTTTCCTTGATATATTTGGATTTGGAATGAAAAAACCCGCAACTTCTGATATATCTCTCCAAATCAGAAAGCGGGGCATCGGCGATTGCCTTAATGGAAGGAAAATCGTTGAACAGATCCTTGACTACAATGTTTACCCTTGCATCAGTGCACTGCGCAGCCAGAATGCCTGAAATCAAAAGCCTGTAAGGCTCCCGGTATATAAGTGTGCAGTCTGCATCCGGATACATCAGTTTTAATTTTTCGGTAATCAAACCGGCTTTGATCTTCCTTTGATATTTCACTGATTCTGGTCCAAACCCACATTCAACTTCGGCTTTGCTCATATAAAAGGTTTCCCTTGCAATAATGATATATACTTAAAAAAATTTGCATATTATGAACAGTAAGATATCGTAATGTAATACATCGTCTTCTTGTGCAATGTCTATTAATCTAACATCTATTAAGAAAGCTATACAGTTTCGAATTTATATCCGACACCCCAGACGGTCTTTAGCTTCCAGTTATATTTGGTGCTTATAATATCAAGCTTCTCTCGAATACGCTTCACATGAACATCCACTGTACGTGACTCACCGTAAAAGTCGTACCCCCAAACATTGCCAAGCAGCTGCTCTCTTGAGTAGACGCGGTTAGGATGCGATGCCAGAAAAAATAAGAGCTCCAGTTCCTTAGGTGGCATATCCACTCTTATGCTGTCAGCCGTAACAACATACCTTGCCTTGTCAACCTTAAGTCCGGGATAATCAATAACTTCAACTTTGTTGTTAGAATCATTTGATGAGCTCCCCTTGGCGGTACAGGCTTCACAGCGCCTTATTACCGCTTTGACTCTGGCCACAAGTTCCTTGGAGTCAAATGGCTTTAATATGTAATCATCCGCACCGAGCTCCAATCCTACAACCTTGTCCAGTACATCACCTCTTGCAGTAAGCATTATTATCGGCGTCTCACTCTTCTTCCTTATCTCTCTGCAAACTTCGAACCCATCAGTCCCGGGAAGCATTATGTCTAAAATCACTACGTCGGGCTTAACTTCGAAAAATCTGTCGAGTGCCAGATCACCATTAAAACAAGTGTCAATAGAGAATTCTGTCTTGTCAAAAAATCCTCTCATTGATTCACCCATGGTCTGGTCATCATCCACCACCAATATTTTCTTCATAAGTTACCTCTT
>CAZZCN010000027.1:8950-24289 GCA_964652975.1 uncultured Oscillospiraceae bacterium
CTTCCTTGCGAAGCTTAGTCTTTCTTGTTAAACATATCACTCAGTTCATTAAAAAAAGAATTCACATCCTTGAACTGTCTGTAAACAGAAGCAAATCGCACATATGCAACTTCGTCGATGGTCTTGAGCCTTTCCATTACCATCTCACCGATCTCCTGTGACATGATCTCACGTTTGAGTGAATTTTGAATCTGCGATTCAATCGAATTCACCATTTTCTCAATCTGGTCCGTTGAGACAGGTCTCTTCTCGCATGCCTTCATAATTCCTGAAATCAGTTTGTCCTGGTCAAATGGCTGTCTGGTACCGTCTTTCTTAATAACTACAAGCGGAAGATTCTCAACTTTCTCATAAGTTGTGAATCTTGCATTGCATGATATGCATTCTCTGCGTCTTCTTATAGCTAAGCCGTCATCAGCCGGTCTTGAATCAATTACCTTATCTTCGTCATTTCCACAAAAAGGGCATTTCATAATGCAACTCCATCCAGGTTATCAGTTTGAGCAAAATAATGGCTGTCAATCCACAGATGTTCAAATCAGCGGGTATTTTCTGTCTTGCAATCAATGTATATCAAACGTAAAAAATAAAAATTGTAATGTGACTACCTACTTGTCATTATCCTGTAGAAACCACGGGAGTTTTCTTCCTGGTCTCTTCTCCCCGGATTGATTATCAGATGCCGTATTCATCTCAGGACGTGTAGGAGTAACCTTCTCGGCTGTATCTTCCTTGGTATCGAAAAACGCCTTGGAAAATGCGGTCTGTGTCTTCTCTTGTGCACTTGCCGACAAATTAGGTGCGACTGATTCCCGTCTTGCACTGTCCTGGCTGTCACCTATATTGAGAAATCCGGGCTTCTTATCTGTAACTTCTATTATGACTTCCTCGTCTTCTGTTGATCTCAAATCTTCAAATGATGACAAAAAATCCGGAACGTCTTTCTTGTTCGTGTCTTCATTACTGTCGTCATAAGAGTCAGCAATTGAAATCTTGTCCACGATATCTGTCTTGTTCTTGTCGGAAATAACCGGACGATAGGTACCTGAGGAATTCTCACGGTCAAATCCGCTTGCGATTACTGTAATCATAATCTCATCAGTCAATGTGGGGTCGATTACAGCACCGAAAATAATATCGGCATCCGGAGAAACAGCATCACGAATAACCGATGCCGCTTCATCAACTTCCTTGAGCTTCATGTCCTTTCCACCTGTGAAATTCATGATAACACCGCGGGCACCGTCGATTGTTGTATCCAGAAGGGGGCTGTTGATAGCCTGCAGAACAGCAGCAGAAGCACGTCCTGCACCCGATGCCTTGCCGATGCCCATATGGCAGACGCCTGCATTGGTCATAATCTTCCTTACATCAGCCAGATCAAGATTAATCAGACCGGGAATAGCAACAAGGTCTGATATACCCGACACGCCGTACATTAGAACCTGGTCGGCCATATTAAATGCATCGTCCAGGGACATATCATCCTCGGCAATATCCAAGAGCTTATCGTTAGGCACCACAATCAGTGAATCTACAAACTTCTCAAGTTCCCTTATGCCAGTCTCGGCATTAATCATTCTCCTTGAGCCTTCGAACTTAAATGGTCTTGTAACAACACCGACAGTCAGGATTCCAATCTCCTTGGCTATCTGCGCTATGACCGGCGCGCCGCCTGTACCTGTACCACCGCCCATTCCGGCAGTTATAAAAAGCATGTCGGTTCCGGCTATAAGCCTCGCTATCTCGTCTCGTGAATCGTTAGCCGCCTTCTCACCTACCTGAGGGTTGGCACCGGCTCCAAGTCCTCTGGTGATATCTTCACCGATCTGAAGCCTGTTGGTGGAGTGAGTCCTCTGCAGCGCCTGGTTGTCAGTATTGATTGTAATAAATTCTATGCCTTTAACATCGCTTCTTATCATACGATTAACGGCATTACATCCGCCGCCGCCGATGCCTATAACTTTAATTGTTGCAAAATGATCATTGTCCATACTGAAACTTGTAAAATTATTATCTGCCAATTGCGTTTCCCCCTTTAATCGTCATATTAATATTCGATTACAATTATTACACTAATTTTACACTACTTTTACAAGTGATACAACAACAGATTGTGTTTTTTTTAATAAAAATTACAACATGTTGTAATTTAGTAGAATTTTGAATGATTTTATGCGTAAAAATGCTATTTTATCTCACTATCCTGGTCACGGCGCTCGTTATAGAGGTTTTCATTGATTTTGTTGTCCAGTCTGTGAAGCCAGAGTCTTCTTATAATTGAAAAATTAATAAATATCCTGTTACCGAATGCAAAGACGGCAGCCAGATAAAGAGAAATACCAAGCTGGTCACCAAGAGCTGCGAGTCCGACAGCTATGACCGAGTTCCCTATAAGACCAGAAATAAAAAGCTTGATGTTGAATTTCCTTTGCATGTTGGCGGTGAGTGCGCCTACTATAGAATCAAAGCATGCGAGTATTCCTACTCCGACATACACAGAATAAGCCTGTGGAATGTCGAAATTCAGAAACAGACCTATCACCAAACCAATTATCAAACCTAATAATGCTAACATAATTCCTCCTTTTTTGTTTGAAGAGGAGGTACATTTCATTTCTTTGGTAAGAAATGTCATGACGCTTCCCGTCGATTAGATAGAAGCGTTTCCTCCTTATAATGCAATTGCTCATATTTTTATCTAAAATCATGACCCCGATATCTTGTTAAATTCTTAAGTGCCGGCTTCTAAATCGAATGTTTCTGCAGGCAGGCATTTATCACTTCTTCTCCGGTATAAATATCCTCTGTGTTGATGTCAGGTCCAGAACACCTTTGCCGTAACCCGAAAGGCTGCCCTGCTGCAAGGCATACCTGAGCCATGTCATTTTGCCTGGTGTCCCTGTGTCTGTTTTTACCTTGACAATAAGTTCTTCCTTGTTCTGAGGCATGTTAAGTGTAAGGAAAAATATCTTGTCCTGGACAGGTCTTATTGATGTTGTGCATGATAATAACTTCACTTCCAGCCTGGCATCCTTGTCGGCATTTATTATATCATTCAGTAAAACAATCGATTGATCGAGATAGTCTGCAAGGTCAACAGCCACCTTTTGTCCGAGCATTACCTTGAAAGCCTGTATTCCTTCTATCACAGGTATATCAAGGTCATTATCCCTCTCAATAACTTCAAGTGCGATTCCATTTGCGTCTATGATGACACATCCGTCCTCAATAGAAATATACGCTACTTCGACCCTTTCTTCAAGCACAACAGATAAAACTGATGGAAAAACGGATTTGATGACTACTGATTTTAGATATGGAAGCGACTTTAACAGCTTTTGCTCACTTTGCGTATGCCTGAGACTGAAAACGTTTTTAAATGATCCGTTTATTCCGTATAAAAGGTGCTTGCCGGTCTTAAGTTCTCCGGTCGCTATCAATTTTTCGCGGTCAATAACCCTGAGTCCGTTTATATTGATCCTGGATATGTAGAATTGTGGCAGCATCAGAGATATCGCTACGAATGATGCAATGATTGCCGTAACAACCAAAGCGCCTGTTCTGTCAGCTTTTTTGCTACGGTTTGTCACCCTTCTGCGTCTCATTGTGCGGCCACCTTTTTAAGTAAAGACTCGATTTGTCTGTAAATCAAATCCGGAGCGTTCGGATAGGAAAGTGTCGAAGAGAGTTTTTCCATTGTTTCAATCTTCTCGCTGTTATTAATAATCTTATCTATTGCAGAATAAAGAATGAAGGAATTCAGGTCTTTGTCAGGAATTAAGACTGCGGCACCTATCTCAGAAAAAGCCTTTGCATTTAGTGTCTGGTGGTCACCCGCTGCAAATGGATATGGTATCATTACGGATGCCTTTTCTAGTAACGCTATCTCGCTGCAGGTAAGAGCTCCGGCTCTGCAGACAATCAAATCTGCGCTTGCCAGATAGAGATGCTGGTCATTCAAATAGGCCTTGACATCGATAATGTCAGAATATTTTGATGTGCGCTCCGCGACCGTATCGTATTCATTCCTGCCACATGCCAGAATAATTTTATAACCAGGGTCGCCGAACTTTTCGACCAGGCCTATAACCGCATTGTTAATGGATCTGGCCCCAAGGCTTCCCCCTGTTATAAAAACAATCTTACAAGCGGCGTCAAATCCAAGCGAAGCCCTTGCATCCGCCTTCTTAAGGTTATAAAACACATCACGGACAGGGTTTCCAGTAATTATCACCTTTTTTGCCTTGCTAAAATATTTGATTGTCTTAGGATAACTTATACAAACTGCATCAGCAAATTTCGAAAGCCAGAGGTTCGCCTTGCCCGGAAATGCATTCTGCTCATGTAATATCGTAGGTATTCTCATTATCGCCCCTGCAAAAACAGCAGGTCCGCATACATAGCCGCCCGTTCCGATAACTATGTCGACTTTTCTTTTGCTTATTATTCTACAACACGTTATAACGCCTTTAATGAAATTCAGCCCTGACAATAAAGACTTAAAGGAAAACTTTCCCGGCAGCCCTTTTGCGCTTATATGTAGCAGCTCAAAACCATTCTCGGGGACAAGGTGGTTTTCCATTCCTGTTTTCGTTCCACAGAAGAATATTTTTGAATCCGTATCCTGTTTTTTTATCTCTTCTGCTATTGCAATGCCCGGATGAATGTGTCCACCGGTACCGCCTGCAGCTATGAGATAGGTGTTTTTCTTCAATTTGAACCCTCTCCTTGATGCTAATATTCTAAAGGATTATATCACAAATATAACAAATCATTCAAACCAGACGGGCATGACTACATTGTCTTTTCTATTTCCTGAATTCCCTGCTTCTTATATTTTACGCCTGTTTTTGAAACGCACAGCAACAGTCCCACGCCTATAATAAAGAAAACCGTGGATGTTCCTCCGTAACTGAAAAACGGCAGACTGATGCCCGTTGGCGGCAGAAGACCTGTCGCTACACCAATGTTTAGAAAGGCTTGAAGAGGAACAATGATAGTAAAGCCAAATGCAATCAAATACGCAAAAAGATTCGAAGTCTTATATGCTATTTTGATCCCCAGTATCAAAAATAAAATAAACAGGAAGATTACGGCGCATGATCCTACAAGGCCTATCTCCTCAGCTATTATAGAAAAAACATAGTCATTGTACTGCATCGGCAGATAGCCCCACTTCTGGATGCTGTTGCCGAAACCGACTCCTCCAACCCCTCCGGATCCTATTGCATGAATCGACTGTGTGGTCTGGAAAATATCGTCTTTGTTAAGCGAATCAGGATTCTGCTGTATTGCGATTCTCTTGGCAACATAGTCGAAGCTTACAGATTCTTTTATGTTGTCAGGCATCAGTGGAAGTGCTGCTGCAAAAACAAGGCCCACAACCAACAGGACAGCTACCAGTATTATTGTACCGAAAACCCAGGATCTCCATGGTATCCGTGCATTTATAAAAAGGAAAAAAGTCATGATGCTTATTATTACAAGCCAGGAGACATGTGGCTGCAAAATAACCAGAAGACACCAGAGCCCAATGCACATTGCAGGTAGTGCCAGGTCAATGAATCCGTCAAAAAAAAGCTTCCCCAGGTATGATCTCCTCTTCTTGTCAAAACCGCCTGCCGCCCTTGTCTTTCTTACCCATGACATATATCCGGCAAAGCAGAAAATCAGGGCTATCTTCGCAAATTCACTGGGTTGAAACTGAAATCCCAGGATGTTGACCCACCTTCTGGCTCCATTAAGAACAACCCCTTTAATAATCGGATTGTCAAATCGTATGAAAATCGATGCAAGCATTATGAGTGTTCCTGCGTATGTCAGTATCACAAATATTATTTTGTCAAAGAATCTTATCGGAACAAAAATAGCAATGAACAATGCCAAAACAACGCCGACTCCGGTAAAAGAGACATGTCTCGCGATAAAATACATTGGATTCTTATCCTGAGAAAAAAAGCCTTCTGTCATGCTAGCGCTGAAAAGCATGACAAATCCAAAGCACATAAGCATGAAGACAACTATTACAAGACCGCCGTCCATGCGTTTAGGTCTTGAATACTTGACAGCATTCCCGTTCTCATCCAGATATTTTTCTTTTTCGAGAGACTGCTGCACTCCGTCCCTTATGATGTTTCTTTTCACTTGACTGCTCACCTGTCCAATCTTTTGATACGTTAATGTAAAGTCATCGCTTAGCTTATGTTTTTCAATATCAATTAATATCATTTTTTGGTATAACATCAGATTACATTTAAATTTCGATTTAACATTGATTCACTAAATGTTTCTACAAAATCATCCAGAGTCCCAGGCCACAGCCCACCGCCGTAATAAGACAGAACACAAAAACCACTTTCCATTCACTCCAGCCGCCAAGCTCGAAATGATGGTGCAGCGGTGCCATACGAAACACTCTTTTACGTGTTCTTTTATAATATGTAACCTGTATCAGGACTGAAAGGGATTCCAATACATAAACCATCCCTATCAAAATTATTATCCAGAAAATCCCCATGAAAACCGCACATGCCGCAAGTGCCGCGCCTAAGGCCTGTGACCCTGTGTCCCCCATGAAGAGCTTGGCCGGGTGTCTGTTAAAAAAGAAAAACGCCAGGCAGCCGCCGGCTATTGCAAATGAAAAAAACGATGCGAACAGACTGTCTACAGAGGAAAGCGACGCTCCCATGACGCCCAGTGTGAAGGCGGATATAAAAGTCACCGATGAAGCAAGTCCATCGACACCGTCTGTTATATTAACCGAGTTGCTGGTAACGTATAGTACAAAAACGATAATGGCACCATATACCAATTTGCCGGCGCCGGATACTTCAAACGGCACGCCACCAAGTGAAAGGTCTGTAAAAGGTATAAGGAAAAACGGCTTGATCCCTGAAAAGAACAAATAATATATAGTAAAAGCAATAATTACAACAAGCAGCAAAATTGATTTGACTGTGGCGCTAAGTCCGCCTTTATTAACTCTAACCTTGATAAAGTCGTCTATAAACCCAACCATTCCGATGAGAAATGTAAAGACTGCAAGCACGGTTATAGGTGAAATGAATTTTTCTACTGTAAGAAACGAATTAAACACATCGAACATCGGAAACAATATCCCGAATATAAGGATCGGTATCAAGAACATAAGCCCACCGAATGTAGGCGTACCTGACTTGCAAAAATGCATCTTCGGACCATCTTCGCGGACCTCCTGCCCTACATTCATCCGCCTTAGAACCGGGAGCAAAACCAGTCCGAAAAGAATTGTACATACAAAGACAAATAGAAACGACGGAAGTGACATGAGCGATATCATTCTGCCAAGAGATAGGTCTGTAACTGCAAAAAACATTATTCCGTTCATTTATTATTCCCCTTAAAGTAATTGTCTTCCAGAGCACTGGTGACATTTTCCATTTTATATCCTCTAGAGCCTTTTATGAGTATTATATCATCTGGTTTAACTTCTTTGCACAGTTTATCTATAAGTGCCTGCTGGTCATCAAAATGATAATACATGATATCACTAGTCCTTGCATCGCAACCGTTGTCATGCATATCCTTTGCCATGTCAATTCCTTTGCCTATCTGCATTGCGTGTTCTCCATATGAGAATACAATTTCGATACCGGCATCATAGCATTTCTGTCCTACCTTTGCATGCTCGGCGTCGGAATACCCCCCTAACTCCAGCATTCCACCCAGTACGGCAATTTTCCTTTTGTCAGCGCCAAGACGGGCAAGCATTTTGATTGCAGCATCTATCGACTCGGGGGCGCAATTGTAGGTATCATCGATTATTGTCATTGTGCCGTTGCTTATAATTCTTTGTCTGTTGCCGACATTCTGGTATTTTTTGAGTCCGTTTATAGCAACCGCTAAATTTATATCCAGTTCTATTGCAACAGCAATCGCTATCAATGCGTTCAGAATGTTATGCTCTCCCGCAAGGGGGATGATGACTTTCTCAATAGTCCGTTCACTGCCTGAAGCGGTTTTGATATTTATACTAAATTGCATCGAGTCGTTCCTGTATTCAATATTACAGGCTCTTATTACAATATCCGCTTTCAGGTCAGGATTTTCATTTATTATTATTGCACAGGTTCTGTGTTTTGAATATATTTGATTGCAATAATCTCGCAAGTACGGATCTTCCGCATTTAAAATAACCAGTCCGCTTCGGGACAGACCTTCGACTATCTCTTTTTTTGCTTCAAAAATATTGTCCATTGTATATAGTCTTTCGATATGCGCCATTCCTATGTTGGTTATAACAGCAATATCGGGCTTTGCAATCATGGTAAGCTGCCGGATCTCGCCAGCCCCTCTCATCCCCATCTCTAAAACACATACATCCGTGTCCTTGTCGGCTTCCAGGATTGTCCTTGGAAGACCTATTTCGTTGTTGTAATTCTCTTTGGTTGAATGAACTTGAACGCTGTCAGAGAGAGCTGCTACAACCATCTGACGTGTTGAGGTTTTTCCTACGCTGCCTGTGATCCCGATAACTATGAACTGCGACTCTATTCTCTGCCATGAGGCAATATCCTGATATGCCTTTAGTGTATCCTCAACCAATATGGCGGTATAATCCCCCTTGGGAAGGTTTTCTCCACTGCTGATGCAGACAGCGCCTACCCCGCTCGATAAAACATTGTCCAGAAACGAATGTCCGTCAAAGCTCGGCCCTTTAAGCGCGATAAAAAGACAGCCTGGTGTTATATTGCGTGAATCTGTTGAAATTTCAGTTATGTCAGCGCCGGCAAAGTCACCTGAGGCTAGCTCTACAGGTTTACCGCCGTTTTCGGTGTCTTCTGATGTGAATATTATGAGTTTTCCTCTTGTAACGGTTGCAATTTGGTTTAGACTCATTTTTATCATTTAATCATTACCCTCTACTGATTGAATAATTTTGGCATTAAGGTTTTTTATAAAATAAATTCCGATAGAACCAATTATGAAGTGAAATCCGGCTGATGGCCACTGTGACATATCAACTCTTATCCGTGCTGCCCATCTCGCCTAATATACTCCTGGCCACCTCGACGTCATCGTAATGAATGGTCTTATCTGCAAAAATCTGGTACGTTTCATGTCCTTTGCCGGCAATAACTATGACATCGCCGTCTTTTGCCATTAGTATGGCTGTTCTGATTGCCTGCGTCCTGTCCGGAACCTTGAGATACGAACCGTCTGTTTTCTTGATTCCTGTCTCTATATCTGAAAGTATCGATTCAGGATTTTCTGTTCTAGGATTGTCTGAAGTAATGATAGTAAAATCCGAGAGCCTGCCTGAAACTTCGCCCATTTCGAAACGTCTGGACTTAGCCCTGTCACCACCGCATCCGAATACGCATACCAGTCTGCCTGTCACATAATCCCTCAGTGTGTTTAAAATATTCTCAAGGCTGGCCGCATTGTGTGCGTAATCAACTATCACCTGGAAATTCCTGCCCGTTTTAACCGGCTGGACCCTTCCGCTGACCGTAATCTCTGATAGACTTGCCTGTACGCTTTCTAATCCGATTCCCATTATACCGGCACACGCAATTGCGCTCAATGCGTTATATACATTGAATTTCCCCGGCATTCCCACAAAGATTTTAGCGTTATACCAGGGGCTGGTAACTGTAAATTCTGTTCCGACCCTGTTCTCGGTGAAAATCGGCTTGATATCCCTTGCCATTATCATGGCATCGTTATCAATTCCTATGGTCCAAAGCTTTGCTTTAGCTGATGAGCTAACCGTATCTATCATCAATTGCGAATAATCCGCATCGATATTAACAACACCGTTGCTGACCCTTGTAAAAAGCATTGCCTTTGCAAGGGCGTAATCTTCCATGTTCTCGTGTTCATTCGGTCCGATGTGGTCGTTATAAAGATTGGTGAAAACTCCAATATCGTAATTGCATCCGTAAACCCTGTGTAGCCAGAGACCTTGTGAAGAGACCTCCATGATGCAGTCATCTATTTTTTTCGTTACGCATTCATCAAGCATAGCCTGAAGCTCATATGATTCAGGGGTTGTTCTTGATGCATAAACGGTCTCCTCGCCTATCTTGTTCAATATGGTACCTATAAGAGCTGTCTTTCTGCCTGCATGCTCAAGTACTGAGTTGATCATAAAAGTGGCTGTTGTTTTGCCTTTGGTTCCGGTTACACCGATCATATGAAGTTTAGCGGAAGGATTGTCAAAATAATTAGCACTGACAACAGCAAGTCCGATTCTCGTGTCCGGAGTCATTATACATGTGGCTCCATGACAATCCGATTCCTTCTGCACCATGATAGCTGCGGCTCCGGCATCGGTTGCCTGCTTGATATACTCATGCCCGTCGCTTACAAATCCATCGATACATACAAAAAGCGAGCCTTGCCGAACCTTTCTGGAATCGTAGGCTATGCTTGTTATCTCAACATTTTCATCACCGGTGATCTGGTAATTCTCAAGTCCTGTGAGAAGATCATTCATTTTCATTTTGTGTTCATCCTTTTTGCTTTTGCTTGTGTTAAAGCAATCCTGTCATACTAGGTAGCTGAAAACTTAACAATCATCGGGCTTCTTCTGACCGTCATCTTCCCGGGTTCGAATTCCTGGAAAGTCGCCACACCAAGGCAATCGCCCTCGATTATTATGTTTATCCCGCACTCTGTCATAGCTCGCATGCTTTCGTTTACATTTTTGCCAAGGATATCCGGTACAACAGCCATGAATTTGTCGGCAACATCCGATGTATAAACTGCAACAGTTCCGCCTCTGTGAATTTTTTGTCCACTTAGAGGCCATTGAGCGGTTATTTTGGAGTTGTCACCAAGAACACCGGAAGGGTCGTCAATATTCAAACCTTTGGCTTGAAATATCGTTCTTGCCTCCTTGAATGTTTTGCCGGCAACACCAGGAACATAATTCTTCTGGCTTATTACCGATACATCATTAGCTGTATAGTTCCTTGGAACACCCATGTACTCCAAGATTTTACCTGTCATCCTTCCTGACGTAAGCGCTGCAAGACTTGAAGTCGCATACTGCTTGTCAGGTGCGAATAATACCACGAGAATAACAATCTTGGGCTGATCTATAGGCGCCATGGACAAAAATGAAATATCGTTTTGCTTGTTAAGTCTTGTAGACGTGCTTGTCTTTCCTCCGACACTGTAACCTTCTACATATCCCTTGCTACCGGTACCATAAAGAACAACTCCTTTAAGCAGATTCCTGATCCTGGTGGCTGTCTGTTCGGACACTATCTGTCTTACAGACTCAGGAGCATACTCCTTGACCACGTTGTTGTTGGAATCGGTAAGGCTTCTAACCACCTGTGGCTTCATAAGCATACCGCCATTGGCAAATGCACTGTATGCATTGATCATGGAGATGGGCGTAACGGTGGATTGTTCGCCGAAGGCAAGACATGACATGTCGAGAAGTGTGGGCTTTGTATGAAAAATACCTATCGCTTCACCCGGAAGGTCAATGCCCGTAGGCTCATAAAAACCAAAGCCTCGAATAAAATTATAAAACTTTGTTATTCCAACTCGCTGAGCAACCTGAACAAAAACAGGGTTGGATGACTTCCAAAATCCCACTTCAGTCGTAGACATCCCGGAAAAATGTGCGTTGCTGATTGTCCGGCCAGAAACCCTTATCGGAGAGCTGCTGATCATCTCATTTTCGAAAAATTTGCCTTCTTCCATAGCGGCTGCCGCTGTTATGGACTTAAAAGTAGAACCAGGCTCATAGGTATTGGTAATAGCCCGTATTCTCCACACGTTCTCCTGAAGGTATTCAATCGCGGTTTGTTTCTTGGTGTTCAATACGTCTTTTTTGATGTATTGAACTTCCAGATTCTTCTGTGGGTTCCATGTCGCAGGGTCTATACCGGCAGGGCATGCAAGAGGGTCTGACGGATTAAGCGACGGGGTGCTTGCCATCCCAAGAACACTTCCTGTGTATGGATCCATGACTATTGCAACACCGCCCTCGGAAACATTGTAAATCTCTATGCTGTTTTGGAGTTCTGATTCTAGAATCTTCTGTATTTCGATATCAATTGTTGATATGACATTGAGTCCGTTTCTTGCCCGCAAGCTTACAGGAACGGCAAAAGGAAGTGCTGCCTGCCCGTAGTTGTCGGTCTCGGCATATGTGTAGCCAGGTTCTCCTGTCATAGCTGAATTGTATTGATACTCTATTCCCAGCTGACCTATTCCCTCGTCGTTGGTGAACCCGATGACATTGCCAGCAAGACTTCCCTGTGGGTAGACTCTTCTGTCTTCGATATCTATCCTTATGCCGCCGATTTCGTGCTTGTTGCGAAAAGCCTTCAGCTTCTCGGATTCAGCGGGGGTTATTCTCTTCTTAAGCAAAATCCAGCCTTTGTCCATATCTCCAGTTTTGCTCATTACATCTTCAAATTTCATGCCCAATGCGTCAGCGATACCTTTGGCGATCGCCTCCTTTGACATTTTTGGTGTTTTGCGGGACTTTAAGTCTCTGGGGGTGATTCCGATTGTCTCCACATTCATGCTGAATGCAAGCTCCCTGCCGTTCTTGTCAAATATTGATCCACGTTTGGGAATTTCTACTATTCTCTTATAATGGCTTTCAGATGCGGCCTTTGTGTGTACATCAAATTCAACCACTTGAATGACAAACAGCTTCTGAATCAGAAAGGCGCTAAAAATAAACATAAGCACAGTAGCCACTAAAATCCCCGCACCAGGCTTGTTCGATACTTTCCTGCCACGGGTTTTACTTGAATTACTGCGCCTTTTAACTGTACCATTGCCTTCAGAGCGGGATTTTAAATCCTTGATTGTCTCATTGCTGCCATAATTGTTCTTGTGCAATCTTTAAATCCCTCCGTACTCCCATGTGAAGTGTGAACATTTTTACGCTTCACACTGCTACCTATCTGACGGTCTTGAAAAACCCTTCGATATTGTTATATATGTTACCCATCTGGGCGTCCTTGCTTTCTGCAGTAACTGTTTCATCGTTTAAAACCAGGCTGTCAGTCTGGGGAATGATTACCTTTACAATCTGTTTTTGCCCTGGATCCTGCATTCTTAGCCTGTCGACGGCTATCGCACGCACGACTTTAAGATCAGTCTTTTTTGCAAGCTCCTCCCTGATTTGTTTGGTTTCGTTCTCATATTGTGCTATCTGTTTCTCAAGAGTGACATTTGCATAGTTCAATTTCAATATGTCCGAATTTCTTACAAGTATTCCACTAAAAGCCAGTGCAATTATTACTATTGCAATGTATACAGGGGCATAAAATCCAACACGCTGCATTGTCATCCTGGAATGAAGCTGTTTTATCGCGATTTCCTCGCTACGCTTTTCACTTATAACAATTCGCTTTGATAACGCATTGTGTCTTTTGCGGTATTCCGTGCTTAATATAGGGTTTTGTTTCGACGCTTTTTTTCTCTTTGTTGCGCTATATGCGACGCTTCCTGATGTCTCGTACATTTTATGCCTCCTTTTCTCTTGCATTTTAATTATTTCAATATTTTTCAAAAATTCTAAGCTTTGCGCTTCTTGCCCTGGGGTTCTCTTCTATCTCATCCGGGGTTGCTGTAATTGGTTTTTTGTTAATCGCACGACCGATTGGTGTCTTGCCACAATTGCACACCGGAAATGACTTCGGGCATTTGCATGGATTTTCCAGTTCCCTGATTGCATCCTTTACTATTCTGTCTTCCAGTGAGTGAAAGGATATAGCCGCAAACCGGCCACCTTTATTCAGTAATCCGGGCATTGCACACATAAGTTCGGTTATGGACTCAAGCTCCCTGTTGACCTCTATCCTGATAGCCTGGAAAGTTCGTTTAGCCGGGTGTTGCTGTTCTCTTTTCGCCTGGGCCGGAAGAGAAGAGGAAATAATGTCCGAGAGCTGTTTTGTCGTTGTGATAGGTGATATATCCCTCTGCCTGATTATTGCCGATACGATTCTTTTGCTGTATCTCTCTTCTCCGTATGTAAAAAGGATTCTTTCAAGGTCCTTTTCCGGATATTTATTTACCACAACCATGGCATTTAGTTTCGATGAGAGGTCCATTCTCATATCTAGAGGACCGTCTTGCATATACCCAAAGCCTCTTATGTTTTCGTCCAATTGGTAGGATGAAACTCCAAAATCAGCCAGTATACCATCAACCTTGTCGATTTTCTCCTTGTGAAGACACCTGGCAATTTCGGAAAAATCACTTTTGATCAGTTGGTATCTCCCTTTGGTATCGGCTCCCTCCAGCTTGATGTCAGCCGCCTTAAGCGCTTCACTGTCTTTATCCAGGCATATGAGAATCCCGTTCTTGCCAAGACTCTCAAGGATACGAAGCGAATGTCCGCCGCCGCCGGTAGTACAATCAACGTATATGCCGTCTTCTTTTATCTTCAACGCTTCGATGCATTCGGTTAGAAGCACTGGATTATGATGAAATTTAAATTCCTTTGATGTCATACTTTACCAAATCCTCCGAAAGTTTCGCGCTTGATGTCTTTCTCACCAAGTCGTATTTAGCTTTTGACCAGATTTCGAATTTCTCGAAAAGATAAATGATATATACCTCTTCGCCACTTTTGACACTTATTTCATTCCATAATTCATCAGAAATGCTTACTCTTCCCTGAGAATCGACTTCACACGCAATTGCTTCACCCAGAAACTGTCTCCTGAAATCACGAACGCTTGGGTCGAATGAGTTTAATTTCTTAATCTGCTCTATCAAGGAATTAAACTGTTCGGATGTATAGCCAGAGAGGCTGTCTTCGCCTATGCTCTTGGTGATATGTATAACTTTTCCGAGCTCGTCCCTGATTTTCGCAGGAATGAACATTCTTCCCTTTGCATCAACTGTGTGTAAATAACGCGCCATCAGGTCTTACTCCTTTCGTTATCGATTTGTAATATGGGTGTGCTACAATCACTAATTATTGAGTTAAATGTGCCAAAGCAGTTGATTTTAATAGGATAAACAGTATTGGGACATTGGTCGCATTTACTTTTTACTTTTTAAACCTTGCTTTGGTTAACACTTTAAATTCATTTAATTTATTGGAAAATTACCTTGAGTTCGTAAAGTTTCAATATAGCAACGGGTTTGGCTCCACAATTCAACACAATACTATACTTTTACACCACTTTACTCCCTTGTTGTGTATTTTATACCCATTGGTTTATGATTGCAAGCAATTTACAAGTAAATTTCTATCGAACTGCAAAATGTAACACAAACGTAATAAAAGCGATAAGGCATGCCTTATCGCTTTATGGAAGAATCTGATGAAATCAGATTCTTCTTTGCATTTTATAGACCTTG
>CAZZCN010000027.1:24389-29680 GCA_964652975.1 uncultured Oscillospiraceae bacterium
GCTTTATGGAAGAATCTGATGAAATCAGATTCTTCTTTGCATTTTATAGACCTTGGTAAAAGAAATTGAATCAGATAATCTGATGAAATCAGATTATCCAAGAGCGAAAAGGCAAAACTATAGTTTTGCCTCTATGGAAAATTTGCTTAGGCAAATTTTCTTAAATAAATAACACATGCAAATATCACAGAGCCACATAACGGAATTTTAACACGATTTTTAGGTTGTCGGAAAAATTTCGATAGACTAGGCGGGGGCGGTTTCAAAAGAAGAGAGCAAAGAACTAAAACTGCGTTTTAGTTCTCTTGAAAATCTGCTTAAGCAGATTTTATTCTTCAATATAATGTATGCAATATGCAAGGAGAATCTTATATCATAAGATTCTCCAAGAGCGAAAAGGCAAAGCTCAAGTTTTACCTTTTCGCTTTACGACGCCGCATATCGGAATTTTAACACAACCTAAGCGTTGTCGGTTCGTCGTTTGCGTATTACTACCCCCGCAACAGCAAACAACCCAACGGCAAACGCCATTTGAATCAGTATTTCTGTTGAGATGTTCCCGAAGTTGAATTCTGCTGTCGGATTCACCTGGTTGATGAGATTGTTTCCACGGATATACCAGTAGGTCGGCGTGAATTTTGCTATGTTCAGCACTGTCTCGCCAAGCAAAAACTGCGGGACGAAAACACCACTGATAAAACTTAGACCAAGCGCCAGCACATTAACAATCGCCGCCTGAGCACCGCGACTTGAAGTTACATTTCCTACAAGGAAGCTTATGCTGACGCAAACAATTGTGTAAACGATTGTGTTTATAGCATAATATATCGCATTGGTATTCACCATGTTTTGTCCGTACAGGATAAAGGATAGACCGTATAACAGAAACCATACACCCAATGCAAACACAGTATTTCCAAGCACAAGCTGAAAATTCATGCTCTTCAGGGACAGCGGTGATGAGTTGTTCCGTCTTCGCAAATCCATATCCTGGAAAGTAATCATGAACGAAGAAACACCTAGCATAATTATGGCAAAAAGAGAATATGCAAAATAGTTGAAAAAGTAAATACTGTTGTCCGACGGACTTTCGGATTTCTGGACACCCTTCAAAGTTACAGCCACACCCTTGGCAAGATCGGCGTCAACCATTTTCAGGATTTCCGACTGTGAATAGTTATCGGCAAACTTCGAATAAACCTGAACAGACTTGCAGTATTTGTTGATCAGTTGATCGATATAAAAAGAATCATACGAGTCCGGCACCGTTGTCTGAACCAGTCCGCCATCCCCGCCCTTCAGCAGCTTATCACTAAAGCCTGAAGGGATCTGCAGAATGTATGTCACTTTACGAAAGAAAAGAGCATCGCGGCGTGAGTTTTCATCGTTTTTGATATCGATAATTGCAGCAGACTTTCCAAGGTAGTCACGCAATCCTTTTACAATCAATGTCTCGCCGTCGTCTGAGAAAATCGCGATATCCGGCCTTGTGTTGGAAAATTCGGTTTGTGCTTTACCAACACCGACATTCACAAAAGCTATTGACAGGCCAATGAAGATAAACAGGAAAATCATCATCTGCCCCATGTTTTTCTTTACAACCTTGAAATAAACCTTAAATACTTGCATATTTCAACCTCCTCAGACGAGTCACTGTAACAGCGGCGAAAACAAGTGTGAAAAGCCACAACACACCAAGATTAATAAAGTATCTTGTATGTGTCGGATAGTAATAGAGTGCATAAAATGCATCGGTTATTACGTTTAAAGGATTGAGGTACGCCATGGCCGGAACTGCGCTGGTAATAAGGTATTTTACCTGGACATACATCATGCCGGCAAAAAAAGAAAGCGTCATTGAGGTTCCAATCAATATTCCTGTCTTGATCCCCTCGCCGCCTTTGACAAGTGCGCAAATCATCGCCCCGAAGGAGACACCCATTACGCATCCGGATACGCAAAGCAAAAGAAGATAACCCACCTGATTGCCGAAGTCAATTTTGATTACAAAGGCGATGTAGGCAAGTAGAATCAGTATTGTCATAAGTTGTATAAGAGAGGCGGCGGAAATCGCTGATATGAAAACCTTGAATTTATGAGTCGGAGCAAGATTTATACGAGCTGCCTGCGGTGACAGGTCCGCCTGTACAGCCTCAACCTCCTTCATTCCCATGAATCCGCCATAGAAGCATGCCATGGCAAGCACCGTGTAAAAATAAATAACCGTCATATCAGGTGATACCGGGCTGTCTGTCTCTTTTTGAAAAAACGACGTTTGCTTTCCTATCTCTTCAAGAAGTCCTTTTTGCGCGGAAGCGGGATTTGAAGTGATTATCGTGACAGCCATCGACGAAGTCTGAAGATAATGGTCGAATATCGATCTCAGGATGGTCTGGTTGATTCCGGTGGATTTAAAATACAGATGTGCCTTGCCCTCCATGTCGAGATACCCCGAAACCTCACCGTCATTTAGCAATTGAACCGCTTTTTCTGCGGAGACAACGCTTACTGTCAAAGGAGCATTTTCGTCTGTCCCTGTTTGCGTAACGGAAGTAGACATGCTTTCTATAAATGCCTGCATATTCTTGTCATTTTTATATGCGTCATTATCCACAATGGCCAGCTTGACCGAACTGAAAAGGTCCATGCTGTTCAGGTTGGAAAACGCCATGTTGAAGAACGTTGCCAGAACTATCGGAAAAAGCAAAGTCCAGAACATCATCTGCTTGTCGCGTGTTATGCACTTGATTCTATATTTGAAAATATGCCAAAACATTTTTATAACCTCCTAGTCGCGAAGTTCTTTTCCCGTAATTTCCAGGAATACGTCATTCAGGGTGGGCAGTTCCGAAAACACCTTGCCGTACACCAGCTGCTTCTTTTGGATAAAATCAAGAAGATTCCTCAGGTTGTTCTCCCCCTTTTTGAATTTAAGCACAAGTTGATCGCCGTTTCGTTCTGCAAAATTCATATTCGGAAGGTTTTGCAATTCTTCGAAATTTTCCGCAGAAAGCCCGATGATGTCAATGGTTATTTTTTCGCCCAGCTCGATACCTGCCTTCAGTTCTTCTTTTGAACCGATTGCAACAATTTTGCCCTTCTCCATTATTGCAATCCTGCTGCAGATCTGCTCCACCTCCTCCATATAGTGAGATGTGTATATGACCGTCGCACCCTGCTTGTTTAGAATTTGAATCCCCTCAAGTATTTTGTTCCTGCTTTGCGGATCAACTCCGACAGTCGGTTCATCAAGGATTATAAGCCTTGGCTTGTGTGCTATGCCGCAGGCGATATTGAGTCTTCTTAGCAGTCCACCGCTCAGTTTTTTGGGATAAAATTTACGGAATTCCGCAATTTCAACAAAGGCTATCGCCTCTTCTACCAGGAGTTTTCTTTTTGCCTTGTCCTTGATATACAATCCGCAGAAATAATCGATGTTTTCATATACGGTCAGTTCCTGAAAAACCGCGACATTTTGCATTATGATACCTATATCCTGTTTGATTGAGTATGCGTCCGGAGTCATTGGTCTGTCAAAAATCTCAATAGTTCCCTGATCGTACTTAAGCAGTGATAAAATGCAGTTGATCGCCGTTGTCTTGCCCGAACCATTCGGCCCGAGCAGCCCGTACACCTCACCCTCCTGAACCTCCAGATTTAAATGGTCCAAAGCCGTCAGTGTACCGTACTTTTTAACAAGGTCATTCACTTTTATAATCATAAAGTTTTCCTCTCAATTCTATTAGTTTCAGTTAGATTTTACTATTAATCGATTGAAATCTTGTTACTTTCCTGTTATTTTTTTGTTAGTATCCTGTTAGTATTCTGTTAGTTTTTGTCCTTGCAAATCAACCGATTTTATCAATATCCTGGTCTGCTATGCGTCGATATTCGGCCATTTGTTGGTTTGTTTTTCTGATTTGCTTTTCGCAACATACTCCAAAAGCACCTCCCTTTCATTATTCAAACGTTCACCAATTACCTGATGCAGACAATCTTCCAGAATCTCTCCTATCTGTCTACCTGGCTTTAATCCCAGCTTAATAAGGTCTTCACCGTCAATGGCAAGGTCTTTCAATGAAAAGCACGCATTTTCTTCTATTATTTCTTCGTAAATCCGAAGCAGTTCATCAAGATATGCGATTCGTTGGAGCATTTCAGAAGTCTGTTGTGCATGTACATCGGCCTTCTTAATGGCTATCAGGTCAAGGAAAAAATCCTCGGAAAATCTGTTCAGTATGTGCTTAACCGATTTTTTGTCGGCATCAATCTTAATGTCGTGATACATAACAAGCTCGTATGTCCGCTTTTTGGTAAAGTTGTCGAACTTCAAACGGTCTAGAATGACTCTGACCATTTCGGCGCCGACTTTCTGATGTCCATAAAAATGTCCTATCCCATCAGCATCCTTGAAAAATGTAGACGGCTTGCCTATATCATGGAAAAGCGCTGTCAGCCTTAACGGCAATCTGGCAGGAACGTATGTCACCGCCTTCACGAGATGCGTGTACACGTCAAAAGAATGATGTGGATTATGCTGTAAAAAATCAAAGCAGGGTGAAATTTCAGGAATAATTACGGCAATCATGTCCCTGAATTCAAATAAAATATTTTCAACATACAATCCGCATAGCAATTTGGTAAACTCAGCCGTGATTCTTTCGGTCGCTACAGTACCGATAGTATTTCGAAGCATGTCAATGGCGCTTTTAGTGCCGGGTTCTATGGAAAATCCGAGCACCGATGCAAATCGAACCGCTCTGAGAATTCTAAGCGAGTCCTCCGAAAATCGGCTTTCGGGGTCGCCAACACACTTTATAATCCTGTCATGCAAATCCTGACGGCCGTTGAAAGGGTCGATTATTCCTGTTTTATCAGAATACGCCATTGCATTAATAGTAAAATCCCTACGTGAGAGGTCATCATTAATGGAAGACGAAAACGAAACCGAATCGGGTCTTCTATTATCGGTATACTGACCATCGATTCGAAACGTGGTGACTTCCACAGGAAATGATTCGATAACAACTGTAACGGTCCCATGTGCAATACCTGTCTCGACAACATAGGCCTTCTGCTCCAGAGTTTCGTTATAGTCCTCCAGCGTATTATCAACATTGTCTTTGAAAGAATCGCCGAATACTTCTATAACCTGCGAAGGAAGAGCATTAGTCGCTATGTCATAATCCGTTGGTGAAATTCCTAAAAGCCCATCTCGTACGCATCCGCCCACAAGAAACGCATCGAATCCGCTTTTCTCAAGTGTTTCGATTATTTTGCCGGCTGGCTCG
>CAZZCN010000027.1:29780-34066 GCA_964652975.1 uncultured Oscillospiraceae bacterium
GTCGGGCAAATATTCGCTTTCTGCTATCTCCTCAAGCGTAGCTTCTCCAGTCAAAACACCTATTCCAACAATGCCTGCCATTTTGGCAAATGCCATGTCAGTATAAACGCGATCGCCTACCATGGCGAGTTCATTCTTTTTGTACCCGTATCTCGATAGTATCATCTCGATCATTGCAGGGTCAGGCTTGCCATACACCCGCGTTACTTTGCGGTCTGTGCAAGTCTCAAGAAATGCAATAATCGCACCGCAGTCAGCTTGCACTTTCCCACCGGCCAGCGGACACACCTTGTCTGGATTGGCTGCATAAAACGGAACCCCTGCGCGGATATATTCACAGGCAGCATCAAGCTTCTCATAGGTCAAGGTGGTATCAAACCCCACCAGTACAGCATCTATTTTTTTGTCTCTGGTATTTATTATATTGATACCCGCCGAGGTAATTTCGCTTTCAAACTCAGGTGTACCTATTACATAAGCATTTATAGGAGTCGCCGTGCCTTCAAAGTTAACATTCGTTTCCTGCAGTAACTCCTGCTGTAACTCCTGCTGTAATGTAGATAATTTCCATGATGAGCCCCTATTCGATGTTCCTTCAAAATCAACATTCAGTTTCTCGCTTCGGTGACAGTCTGATTTGCTTGTGTACAAGTCCTTAATGTGTTTGACCAACGCGTCCGTCGATGTAATTAAATAATCTCTGTCAGCCTTGATTCCGAGACGCTTAAGCCGGTTCAGATAATGCTGTGCACTATGTGATGAATTGTTCGTTGCAAATATATAACGGGTATCTCCCAGCGCTTCGAAAAATTTTGCTGCACCCGGAATCAATTCTTCCCCGATGGTTACCGTGCCATCCATATCTAAGAGCCAGCATCGTATACCTCTTATCAGTGATTTTATTTCAGCATCGCTGGCATTCTCGTTATTTGAAAGTCTCCTTAAAGCCATATGCAATCCTTCCTATGCGACCGTTCCTGTCATTGGAGAATCTTTTTCAACCAATGCTCGTCTTGCAAAAGTAATTCTATATTCACTTTCTCTTGAATTTTCATTATTGTCATTATTGTCCTTATTGTCCTAATTGTCATTATTATCCTTATTGTCCCTATTGTCCTTATTGTCCTTAAAAGCATTTATATGCATTGCTTTTCAATCACTTTGACTAGAAATATTCGCCAGCTTCAAAAACTCAGTCTCGTCCAGAACCGTCAAGCCTAGCAAATTCGCCTTGTCCAGCTTGCTTCCGGCTTCTTCTCCCGCGACAACATACGAGGTGTTTTTGGACACCGATCCGGAGACCTTGCCCTTATGGGATAAAATAATTGCTGTCGCTGCGTCTCGCGTCATATTCGGCAATGCACCTGTCAGCACAAAAGTCATCCCCTTGAATTTATCGGATTTTACATCACCGCTTGACTTGCTCTCCATCTGTACCCCGCTGTCCTTAAGGCTGTCAATCAGGTCTTTTGTCTGAGGTTGCAAGAAAAATTCCAAAACGGATTTTGCGCTTATCTCGCCGAATTCTTCAAGAGTTAAAAGTTCCTCAATATCTGTATTCATCAATTTGTCAATTGAACCGAAATGTTCGGCGAGGATGAAAGCAGCTCTCACGCCTACGTTTCTGATACCGAGTGCTGTGATTAGCCTCTCTAGTGAATTGTTTTTGGTTTTTTCTATAGAATCGAGCAAATTGCTCACCGACTTTTCGCCGAAACGGTCAAGTTCAAGCAGTTCAGTCCTTTTCTCGTGAAGCTTGTATATATCCGCTACACCTTTGATCAGGCCTTTTTCGAGTAAAATCTCAAGTATTGACGGTCCTAACCCCTCGATATTCATAGCATCCTTGGATACAAAATGAATAATATGTCTTAAAAGTTGAGCCGGACATTGAGCCCCCGTGCACCTGCTGGCAGATTCGTCGTTGTCACGCACAACCGATGCTCCGCAGACAGGGCAGTTGACAGGCATCTTAAAGGGCTGCGAATTCGCAGGACGTTTTTCTATGATGATTTTAACGACCTCCGGTATTATGTCCCCCGCCTTTTGTATCAAGGCGGTGTCACCCTCGCGGATATCCTTTTCGATGATATAATCCTCGTTATGCAAAGTCGCTCTGGCAACGGTCGATCCGGCGATTTTTACCGGTGTCAGCTGTGCAAGCGGAGTCAGTTTGCCTGTCCTCCCCACTTGAACAAGAATTTTCTCAATCAATGTCTCCTGTTGCTCCGGTGGATATTTATATGCAACAGCCCATTTGGGCACTTTGCTAGTGGTACCGAGATCCTGCCGTTGAGCCAGTGAATTCACTTTCACTACCGCCCCGTCGATGCCGTAGTCGAGTGTGCCTCGTACAGAACCAATTTCTTCGATAACATTCCAGACTTCATCGACTGTTCTGCATATTCTGAATTCAGGGCTGACGCAAAACCCTTGCTTAGCCAGCCAATCCAATGACTCCGAATGTGTACTGAATACTTTGCCGTCAACACCCTGAACATTGAAAATAAAATAATCAAGTTTTCGCTGGGCGGTTACCTGGGGATTCAATTGTCTAAGCGAACCTGCCGCTGCATTTCTAGGATTGGCAAATGTCTTTTGGTCGTAAATTTCAGCCTTTTCGTTCAACTCTAGAAACGATGATACAGGCATGTAAATCTCTCCGCGGACCTCCAAAAAGGCAAGCTGCTCTCTGATTCTTGCTGGAACACTTTGAATTGTACGAACATTTTCCGTTACATCCTCACCCGTCTGGCCGTCACCTCTGGTGGATGCCCTGACATATTCGCCGCTCACATACTCCAAGGCGACAGAAAGTCCGTCAATTTTGCGTTCTACAACAAATTCTACATCCTTTTGCGTTTCGGTGATTTTCGTCAGAAAAGCACGCAATTCATCTTCATTAAAGACGTCGGTCAGGCTTTGCATCGGGTATTTATGTGCAACTTTCTTGAAATCCTCCGAAACAGTGCCTCCAACCCTGCGAGTCGGCGATTCGCCGCATGCAAGAAGCGGGAACTCCTCTTCCAGTTCTTTTAGTCTGCGCATAAGTGCGTCATACTCAAAATCTGTTATCTCCGGAGTGTCCAAATCATAATATCTTGTATTATGATAATTAATCTTTTCGCGTAGCTGCGCAATTTCCTGCCAAACTTCCATTCGTCCTCCGTTTTTTGTAAAAATCATGCCAAAAAGGCTGGAACAAACAAATTCATTTTTAAAAATAAAAATTTATTTTTAAAAATAAAATTCTATGTGATGATTTTATCATATTTGTGGTAAAATTGAATACATCATTTTTATATCATGCAATTGTAATTGATAATCAAGTTTCTTGATTGCGATTGGTTTTTTGTTGACATATAGGGATTTTTTCATAATTTATCAGATTAAAGGAGCAATGTAACAGATGTCAAATCAAAAATATCAGCTTTGGAGCGAGAGCGAAATGAACGCCAGGAGTGGTTCCGGTGTCGGGACATTCAAATCATGTATTCCGAGTATCACCTACTATCCCACCAATGCCAAACATAAACACGGATGCGTTATTGTATGTCCAGGTGGCGGATATGAGATGAAAACAATGGATTACGAAGGCGAGGAAATCGCTCAGATGCTTAATAAGAACGGCATAGCTGCCTTTGTTCTTGATTATAGAATAAAGCCTGATTATCACCCGGCTCCTGTAAATGATGCATTCAGAGCTATCGAAAAGGTCAGAGCTCTTGCCGAGGAGTTAGGATACATTTCAGACAAGATAGCTATTTTAGGATTTTCAGCAGGCGGTCACCTTGCAGCAAGCGCCGGAACCATGTGGACAACTACCGCTACCCGGCCTGATGCCATGGTTCTTTGCTATCCCGTTATTACAATGGGCAAAACCGCACATGTCGGAAGCAAGACCAATCTGATCGGTGACAGGATCACAGAAGCCCTGGTCAGTGATTTATCCTGTGAGAACCGTGTCAGCAGACAGACTCCTCCGACATTTATCTGGCATACTGCGGATGACAAAGCGGTTCAGGTTGAGAATTCCTTGACAATGGCCTCCGCTCTTGCTTCTAAAGCCGTTCCATTCGAAATGCACATTTATCCGCATGGCGAGCATGGACTTGCTCTTGCCAAGGATGACAAGGTGGTCTCCGGGTGGTTTGGTCTATGTGTCGACTGGCTTAAGAGGCTGGGATTTTAGATAACAGCTAGCTTATATAACGGTTTTGTTTTTTGATAATAATTTGCTTTTTTGACGGCTTGTGTTTTTGATAATAATTTGCATTTTTGACGGC
>CAZZCN010000027.1:34166-35664 GCA_964652975.1 uncultured Oscillospiraceae bacterium
ACGGCTTGTGTTTTTGATAATAATTTGCATTTTTGACGGCTTGTGTTTTTGATAATAATTTGCTTTTATATTTTACAAGACAGTTCATGTCGTACGAGGATAGTGCTGAAAGGTTATCGAATAGTGTTTGGTGAAATATTACTAATAGTTTTTATAGCCACGGCTCTTTCGTGCCTTATTCGTGGAATTTATGAGACATTCAGGCTGGATGTCTCTTTTTCAGTTTTAGGAAACGGAAACAAATCCCTTAAAGTCATTTTAATAAGTGACCTTCACGCTAGATATTTTAATGTCTCACTCAATAGACTCATCAGCGTGATAGAAAAATCCGGCGCTGATGTCATCCTTTTCGCGGGGGATTTCACAAACGGCGGCACAATAAAAGAAAAGAAAAAAGCAGCAAAGATTATTTCCCGAATCGCTGCCACTGTTACCAGTCAAGGCATTCCCTTCTATGCCGTCTCCGGCAATCACGACATTTACGGCATCTTGGAAATACTTGATGGAAATGATGTTCGTGTTCTTTCTAACGAATCCGCCATTGTCCGCTCAAAAGACGATTCCCGATGGAAAATTGTTGGCCTTCAGGACCTTAAACGCGGCAATCCGGATTACTGCAAAGCGAAGCTAAATTATATTTCAGTTAAGAACTGCAAAAAAGAGAATTTGAAAAATATTAGCGAAACAAAGCTCGACGAGAAAAAACCTGAGTCGATATATTCTAACGTGATAGCAGATTTTAACTCAATACAATATACTAATAATCAAAATAACCATTTGCAAACTAAACTTGATCAATTTATTGATAATGAAAAATTAATAGATCCGAACAGGGATGCAGATCAGCAATATTATCCAGAGATAATTCTGGCTCACAATCCGGATACGATTTTCAAGTTGCTTTCCGACAGTTCATCCTTTGAGCAAACTGGACAGGAAGCCTGTTGTAATTCAATTTCGGGCGTATTATCAAATTCTCGGATCAAATCAATACAGAATAATCGATTTTTATTATCCGGGCATTTCCATGGCGGTCAGATCTGGATGCCGTTCGATCTGGAATACAAGTTATTGCGCAAAGAAAAAATGGCCAGGCTGGGCTATCGGAAAGGGCCTTTCGAGTATCTGGGTTTCCATGGTTATATCTCAAGAGGGCTAGGGTGTGTGATTGTACCATTAAGATTTTTCTCATATCCTGAAATTTCTATTTTGGAACTTAGAGCGGATTGAAAGTGCTGTATATACTTCTGATCAACACATTATCCTTCTTATAAATAAATATAATTAAACGAAACTATATGATATAATACATAACAAAACACGTGGGGATGTAGCTCATCTGGGAGTCCGAATTGGTCAGTTAATATCCCCCAAATCTGCACTGGCAAAACGGTTAATAAAATTTGAAAAACTTACTTTCTAGGGGCATTAGCGCAGTTGGGAGCGCACAACACTCGCACTGTTGGGGTCACGAGTTCGAATCTCGTATGCTCCACCA
>CAZZCN010000028.1:0-34394 GCA_964652975.1 uncultured Oscillospiraceae bacterium
CCATTGGAGTTGCGGCATTGCCTATGGGTGCCCTCATTGAAATTGAAATGATTGCCAGGAGATGATGACAATATCAGGATTGTTTAACTAGTAATTATGCAAATAGAAACAAAGAGTGATCATTTTATTTATGAAGGTTTGTTTGATAAACCTACAATATGCAACAACTATTTCGCCTAAGGCTAATCTAGCTTATCCTTAACATATCTTGTAAACGTAATGATTGTTCAAAACATACCTCTTGCAAACTATCAAAAAATAAGTTAATATAAGACTGCATAAGAAATTAACATAAAAACAAAAGGGGGTGGATATTCAAATGTATCACAAAAGACAGATTGAAAAGATATTGGAGAAGGTGAAAAACCAGTTTCCGGTTCTTTTACTTACCGGTCCACGACAAGTAGGTAAGACCACGTTGTTGAAGCGGATAAGTGACAGACGATACACACAATTGACCTTTGATGATCCACTTCTGAGGGAACGAGCTAAAGAAGATCCAAATTTGTTTTTTATCAATAACCGTCCACCATTATTGCTTGATGAAATTCAATATGTGCCAGCTTTGTTTCCTTACCTGAAGATTCAGGTCGACCGGGATAGAAGAGATGGGGATTATTTAATGACAGGCTCACAGGCATTTGTAATGATGAAGAATGTGAGTGAATCCTTGGCGGGACGTGTCGGCATACTAGAACTTCAAGGGATCTCACTTCGGGAATCAAAAAATTGTGATTTTGACTCACCTTTTATTCCTACTGATGAGTATATGGAAAAACGTGAAGAGAAACTCACTCCTTACAAAGAATTGTGGTCGGACATTCACCGTGGTTATATGCCGGAGTTGGTTTTTAATCCACAGAAAGACTGGGAAATTTTCTATGCTTCATACGTTCAAACCTACATAGAACGTGATGTCAAGCAGTTGACCCAGGTCGCAGATGAAACTGTTTTTTTAAAATTCATGATTGCCTTGGCTGCTCGAAGCGGTGAACTGATAAATTATGAATCGATTTCTAAGGATATAGGCGTCAGCAATGACACTATAAAACGGTGGGTATCTATTCTTAAAACATCAGGAATTATTTTCTTGCTACAACCATATTTCAATAATCATCTAAAAAGAGCAATAAAGACGCCAAAAGTCTACTTTATGGATACTGGATTGCTGGCTTATCTTACAAAATGGCCAACTCCTGTAACTCTTGCTAATGGAGCGAAAGCGGGAAATGTATTTGAAACATTCATAATCAGTGAGATAATTAAATCATATCTGAATGCCGGCAAGGTGAATGTTCCAATGTATTTTTATCGTGACCAGAATGGAAGAGAAATTGATTTGGTGATTGAATCTGCTGATACCATTTATCCCATCGAAATTAAGATGAGTGCATCTCCAAATCTATCTATGGCAAAACATTTTGCAGCACTTGACGATGTGGTCGGTATGAAAAGAGGTACAGGGGTTGTTTTGTGTCAATATGAACAGAAATTATGGCTTTCAGACAAAGTCGTAGCATTGCCAGTCGAGTACATTTGAGTCTCTACATCATATTTGATAGTTTCAAACATAATTATATATAATATAATAGACAGACTCCAATATTGTAGTGAAGAATCAGTAGTTGACTTATGGAAAATGTTAAATTTAACTTCATTTGTTCTTGCATTTTTATCTGTTGTTGTCGCCGCATCTCTTACAAACTGATTTGGATTTTTTTAATGAAAACATGATAGATGTTGAGTTCGTATAAAAACAATTATTATCGTGGATTCCAATAGCTATGTTTTCATCTGAAACTACAGTTTATGCATTTGTGAAAGACTTGGCTTTCGAGTTTCCGTGGCCTTGGATGTTCGTGTTTTGTTCTGTTAGTTTCGGTGGGATAATGTTTTTGCTAACATTGATTGGTTGGAAGAAGGGATAATGACTACATGTCAAGGAATCCTTGACAACTGCGAAAGACGAGAAATTTAAATAAACATATAAAATAGATTAGTTCATAACTCAATAAGTGGTGGTTAATCTTGAATATTTAAAAAAAAACTAATATAATAGCAGTATACAGTCACGAGGAGGTTTTTAATCATGATGTATCCTTATATTACACTAGCGGATGAGACAGAAATCCTGCACTCTCAAATCATTGAAGATAATGGTGTTTTAAAGGTTGAAGTACATTTTGAGAGACCTACAGAAGATGGATTTGACACGGCAAGATGCGTATTGCCAAGCTATTCATGGATTATTAAGGAAGGATATTCTGAGGAAGAAATTGATTTGTTTGAACAATTTCTTCACAGTAATGCACATTTATTATATAAATATGCCGCAAGCGGAGGTGTGTTGATTGCATAGCTTGTTTACTGTAAGTGGCTACAAAGTATTCTTTTGGTCCAACGAGAATGGAGAACCCATTCATGTGCATATATCAAAAGGAAAACCTTCACCATACGCAACAAAGATTTGGTTAACAAAAGCCGGAGGCTGTATTATTGCGAATAACGGTAAGCAATATCTCACAAAATGAGCTTAACGAACTTCAAGAAATTATTTCTGCACAATACTTTATGATATGTGCTGAATGGAAGAAACATTTCATAGTTGATGAGATTAGATATTATTGCTAATATGAAAAAATACAGATTTCGGAAATCATAAAATATAAATGCTTTTAAATTTTACGAAAAAAATTCCCGCGAACGAATAAAACTAAAACAGTTCATTAATATGTTTCCGTGGACGAGTGACCACACTTACATCATTGGAAACAGTTTAAAGGAAAAAGAATTGGAGAGAAGTACTTCTGTCGAAAATTTCGACAGAAGTGGAAAAAGGCATCAAGGTCATCATTATTCTACAATATTGATGTAATTATATCTGTTGGTTATATATATTATAATTCCACAATCAATGAGCCTATTGCGAAAGTATGCTCAGATTATGAACATGAATCAACTATTCGGAATTTCTAAATAGTTCAAAAAGTAATAATTAAGAATTAATTTGGATATATTCAAATAGAAAGTAATTATCAAAATAGGGAACATTATGATAATAATACTACAAATATATTCCCTAAAATATCTTGCATTATAGGGAACATTATCGTATAATGTAAATCAATAAGTTCCCTAAGGAGATCACTAATGGATAATGATTATCTAAGAAAGCAAGAATTATTGCATCAACGAGCAGATTATCAGGCTAGAATGAATCTGCTGCCGTATGATGGTTCACCGGAAATCAAAGAACAGAACGGTAACAAATATATCTATATCAGGAAGCGTATCGGTAGCAGGTTAACTTCTAAATATGTAGATAATTATTCAGACGCGCTATATCAGTTGCTTTTGAGGAACGCTAGAGAAGCCAGAGAACTAAAAAAGAACATTAGACATATTGAAAAGGAACTTGCCACTCTCGGATTTATAGAAAATGAGTTATCTCCAAGAGTAATACTGAATCTTGATTTTGCCAGAACTAATATGAAATCCAATATTTATGATCAAGCTGTTTTGGAAGGCGTGGCTACCACTTTTCCTCAAACAGAAAATATTATAGATAATGGTATAGTTAATGGTATGACAGTTACCGATGTGCAGAAGATTTTGAATCTTAAGCATTCATGGGAATTTATATTGGATAAAGACGTGATTCAATGTGATTCAAACTATCATATACTTTGCCATATTGCCAAACTTGTCAATGAGGGATTTTATAATGACGGTGGTAGAATAAGGGGGGTACCGGTTACAATAGGAGGCACATCATACATTCCACCTTTACCAATAGAAACGATAGTAATAGAGAACCTTCAGGAGATGATCCAAAATAGCGAGGAAATCATTGATAAAGCAATTGCTCTATGTCTTTACTGTATGAAAATGCAAGTCTTCATTGATGGCAATAAAAGAGCAGCGGTAATATTTGCAAATCATTATTTGATTGCACATGGTGGAGGTCTAATCGTTATTCCAGAAAAGGAAGTGCCGGAGTTTAAAAAAATGTTAGTAGCATATTATGAAGGAAAAGACAAAGGGGAGATCATTTTATTTATGAAAACGAAATGTTGGAAGAAAATGATTTGAATGTATGAAATGTGTTAATATCTTTATTAACCGTGATAGTAAATGTAGAGCTTGTTAATTTATGAACAGTGAAATTGAGAAATATAATTCATTACAAACTGATGAGGACCAAATTATTTGCAGAAGGCTTATGGAAGAAATAGATCGCAACCAGGAAACACCCTGAAGAGAAAACAATAGAATCCTCCGCTACGGAATGCTACAAAGGAGAAAGAGCAATGGATACATTGACAAAAAAGCTTAACTTTAAAGATACAAACGAAATCTTGGTTTTAAACCTCACGAATGAATCACTACCAAATATTGAATCATTTATTTTAGAAAATAACTGCATATTTGAGGTTGATAATATTTTACATATTGAATTTGCTTTGATTTTTGTACTAACTCAAAAAGACATTAATGATGCTTTAACCAAAATATATAGTAAATTCTTTGGAGACTGTATCATTTGGTTCTGTTATCCTAAGAAATCATCAAAAAAATATAAGAGTGATATTAATAGGGATCATGGATGGGAGATTCTTGGTGCATTTGGTTTTGAGCCTGTGCGACAAATTGCTATCGACGAAGATTTTTCTGCTCTTCGTTTTCGAAAGGTAGAATTCATTAAAAAAATCACTCGAAGCAAAGATATGGCTTTGACGGAAACAGCAAAAAATCGAACAAGCAAACAAGAAAAACAATGAAATGGAATGAATTATTAAATTTTGACAGGATTCCTTCTATTGAAAATATGAAAGAGTATATTGGCGAGGCAAAAGCTAATTGGGATGAACTGGTGTTGCTTATTGAGGAAACATATAAGGCTAAACATAATTTAGACTACAGCAAATGAGCCAACTTCAGATTTGATTAAAAAATGGAGCATATCAGATAATAGAAACACAAAGTGGATTATTAAAAGAGCCACAAGGAAAATAAGCATTGATTAGCACATGAAACCAACATATCAATTGCAGAAACTCTGAAAAACTACCCATATAAATTGTATTGATTGAATAGCCGTTAATAGAATGTATAGTGCCGAAAATGGCATATATACTCCATAAATGATATCTAATAAGCAATATATTGCATATTGAACAACTTTGTGTTATGATGTGTAAAAAGAACAGTATTTTATATAATGAATGAAGGTGAAGTAATGGGTAAATATTTGTCTTCTCGTAACGCATTATCTGAGATAGCTGCAAGGCTAAAAGCATATAGAATTGATTATCCTCTGTCGCAAAAGGAATTAGCTTATAAATCAGGGGTTGCGGTACGAAGCATATTGCGTATGGAGAGTGGGGAAGATGTACAGTTTGGTAATCTGATTAAGGTGCTTATTGCCCTGGACTTAGATGCCAATCTTGACATGCTGGTTCCAGATCCAACCAAAAGACCCTCGTATTATTTGAGTGACAGGCCGATTATGTCACAAAGAAAACGTGCAAGAAAAAAGGAGTCTAAAAGCCCCGATATAGATATTAAGTGGGGAGATGAAAAGTAATGAATAATACTGCAACCGTAACATTATGGGGTACAACTGTAGGATATTGTCATTTAGAAGAAGGTAAGAAATATGTTTCTTTTGAATATGATAAGGATTTTGTCCGCATGGGTATTGAAGTTTCACCGCTCATGATGCCATTATCAAACAGGGTGTACGAGTTTCCTGAATTAGCAATACCAGCCTTTAAGGGAGTTCCAGGGCTATTGGCAGATTCTTTACCAGACAAGTTTGGAAATGCTGTAATTGATCAGTGGCTTGCATCACAAGGAAGAACACCTGAATCTTTTAATGCGGTAGAACGACTGTGCTATACTGGAAAACGCGGGATGGGTGCGCTGGAATATAAACCAGCAATGAGATTAGACGGCGAAAGTAATGATAAAATCAATATTGAAGAATTGGTAAAATTTGCCTCGGCTGTTTTGGAAGAGAGAAAAAATATTCATCTGTCAGCTCTTGATGATATTAATTATTATCAGCTATTAAAGCTTGGTACTTCAGCAGGTGGAGCTAGAGCAAAGGCTGTCATTGCTTATGATAAAGAGACAGGAGATATACGTTCGGGACAGGTTGATTTAGGTAAGGGGTATGATTTTTGGTTGATTAAGTTCGACGGAGTTTCCAAAAATGGAGATCATAATCTTGAAGACGTTCCAGAATATACTATGATTGAGTATGCGTATTACAAAATGGCTTTAAAAGCAGGAATTGTTATGAGTGAGTGTAAGTTGCTGGAAGAAGGTGGCCAGAAACATTTTATGACAAAGAGGTTTGACAGAGTCAATGGTAAAAAAATACATATGCAGTCTTTAGGCGCAATTTTTCATATAGATTATAATGAACCGGGTTTATGTAGTTATGAAATGGCTGCATTAACTGCGAGAAGAATGGGGTTACCAAGTAGTGATATAGAACAGTTTTATAGAAGGATGATATTTAATGTTATTGCGGTAAATCAGGATGACCATGTAAAAAATATTTCATTTTTAATGGACAGGAATGGAATTTGGACGTTGTCTCCAGCCTATGATGTAACATTTGCATGTGATTCAGGAAATAAATGGCTTGCGGCTCATCAAATGACAATTAATGGGAAGAAATCAAACATCCTGATTAATGATATGGTTGCATGTGGTCAAAATATTGATATTAAAACATCTAAGTGTAAGAATATTATAGAAGAAGTAAAAGATGCCGTAAAAGAGTGGAAGAATATAGCACGTGCTGTTGGAATCAGAGAAAAAACCATTAGCCTGATTAACAAAGAGATTAATAAAAATAGTGCTGAATAGAAAATAAACAAATTTACTAGATTGCTTCATATATATACCTGTTTCACCAACAAGAACTGGTGCAACAATCAGTTGTCAAGGAATCCTTGTCAACTGCGAAAGACGGGAAAAGATATATTACGTAATTCTATAGCCTGAATGTAATTATTTCAGTTGGTTATCGGGTAAAATCCTAACGATATGTTGCAGATAATGTAGAATGGGAGGAAAAAATGACCGAATTATTAGCTCCAGCTGGAGATATGGAAGCCTTAAAAGCTGCAATTTCCAATGGCTGTGATGCAATATACCTGGGAATGCAAAAATTTGGTGCACGTGCGTACTCATCTAATTTTGATTTAGAATCGCTACAAGAAGCTATTACACACGCGCACCTGAGGAATGTTAAAATCTATGTAACAATGAATACCATCGTTTTCGAAAACGAAATTGAAGAGATGAAGGAACAGATGCACCAGCTAAATGAAATCGGTGTTGATGCAATCATCGTCCAGGACCTGGCCGCTTTCGATTATCTCGCCCAGAACTTTCTTGATATGGAGGCACATTGTTCAACTCAAATGGGAATAGACGATTTAGATGGAACTTTATTATTTAAAGAACTTGGTGCGAAACGGGTTGTTCTGTCACGGGAAGTTTCGATTGAACAAGTAAAAGAGATAAAAAGAATAGCCAAAATACCTTTAGAAATTTTTGTTCACGGTGCATTATGTGTATCCTACTCCGGAAACTGCCTCATGTCTGGCTTAATCGGCTATCGTAGCGGAAATCGCGGAAGATGTGTTGGTTCATGTCGCAAGGAGTATGAAGTCATTGATAAGATATCAGATACATCATTAGGCAAAAGCTATATTCTATCTACCAAGGACTTGAACACAATCGATTATATCGATGATTTAAAAGAAATTGATTCATTAAAAATAGAAGGTCGAATGAGAGAAACCGCCTATGTTGCCAATGTTGTATCAAAATATCGCATGGCCCTGGATTATAATATAACCGAAGAAGACAAAGAAAACCTAAGCAAAACATTCAATAGGACATTTACTAAAGGATATCTGTTTCACGAAGACCCGAAAGATATTACAAACATCTTAAGACCTAATAACTTTGGGTTTGAAATTGGCAGAATCGGCAGGACTATTAAAGACATGTATGAAATAGTACTTACACGTCCTTTAAATCAAAACGATATAATCCGAATCAGTCATGACAATGAAGATGTTATTTTAAATGTTGTAAAACTCTACGATATTGATGGCAATTTTATCAACAAGGCAGATGCGGTCTGTTATATCAAAATCAAAGAAAAGTTGTCCACGGGTGATTTCGTATATAAAACGAAGGATTATTCCTATTACAAAGAGTTGGAATCATCACTACAAAAAGAATATAGGCGTTTTAGCCTGGATATTAAAGTTTATGCATATCCAGATTCAAAGCTGACAATAGACGCGGAGGGCTTAGGCTTTAATTGTTCATATCAAAGCGAGGAGATACTGGGCGAAGCAATTAATAATCCAACAACAAAAGAGCAGGTAACAAAGCAATTTTCGAGATTGAATGATACTATATTCGAATTGAATCACGTAGATTATGAGGAACACAATGCATTTATTCCAGCTAAGCTTTTAAATGCAGCAAGAAGAGATATTGTACAGGGCTTATATGACTTAAAGATTGGTAGTAAAAAGAAAAGAACCATAGCTTTGAAAACAAAAGAAAAAATAAGCTTTGCCCCTAAAACACCATACCTTACAGCCTCTGTAACGACCCAGGAACAGTATGATGCCTGCGTGAGCAGTGGTATTACTGAAATCTATTTTGAAAATGTTGTTAGAAGAAACCAGAACGATTATAAACAAAAGGAAGGGCAGCTGCTGATCGGAGGATACGGCGGTATTTATCACTATAGAAAAACGAATTCTTTTGTCACAGACTATTCTCTAAATGTTGTCAATTCTGATAGTTGCTACGAACTATATAGATTAGGTGCAAAACGGGTAACTTTATCTTATGAATTGAATAAGAGACAAATTGAAGATTTAATAAATGCCTATTATGTAGAAAATGACGGCTATCCTTCACTGGAAATGATTGTGTACGGCAAGTCTCCTTTGCTCTTTACAAAATATTGTCCACTGAAAAAAATGAATCAATGTGGTGCTTGTAAAACGAAAAGCTATGAGCTAAAAGATGAACACGGAACGTTCCCGATCATTACTCATGATGATTGTACAACGACGATTTTAAATGGGAAGACGCTTAATCTCTTAGATGAACTTCAAAGAATAAATGGAATCGAAGCATTCAGATTAAACTTTACTGTTGAATCAAAAGAGCAGGTTGCGAAAGCCATTAATGAGGCTTTAAGCAAATTAAATGGTTCAATGGACAAGGGTGTCTTTAATCAGGAAACAGACACAAGGGGACATTTTAATAAAGAGATTTTATAGGAAATTTGGATCATAACAATGAGGCATGTAGCAATTCAACAATATAAGTTATATAATATGCAATAAGAAATGGGTGGCGAATCATCTCCAGACAGAGTTTTCACGCTTTCGTGAAGATGGAGATCTGAGGGGAGGTGCTTGTTAAGCAGATTAACAGGAGTTATACAATGAAAAAAATAAAATGGCTTGCTTATTTGAAAGATGTGTTTATTTGTTCCCTGGGTGCTTACGGAGGTCCTGAAGCTCATTTTGGTGTTTTTACCGATCAGCTTGTTATCAAGAAAAAGTATTTAACAGAAGAAGAACTTGTGGAGTTGATAGCAATAACGGGAATTTTGCCCGGTCCAAGCAGCACGCAGACGATTGTTGCCATTGGTTATAAAGTGGGTGGTCCGTTGTTAGGGCTTTTTACTATGTTGGTTTGGGCATTGCCGGCACTAGTAGTCATGACATTGCTCTCTTTTTTAAGCCAATTTCTAGTAAACATGAATATAAAACAGGACGGATTTCGATACATTGGACCAATGGCAGTGGGGTTTATTGTTGTTGCAGCTTATCGAATAGGCAAAAAGGTAGTTACAGATAAAGTCTCTTTTGCACTATTGTTATTTGGCTCAATCACCACTTACTTGATACGTGAACCATGGATCTATCCTTTGGTTTTGATTCTTGGTGGGGTGGTGAGCATCGTAACCTCTAAAGAGAAAGAACTTTGGAACCATGTGAAATTAAGCCCGCCATGGAAATACCTTATTGCATTTGGAATATTTGCAGGTGGAAGTCTCCTTTTGACATTAGTATGGGATATTCGAATTGTTCATATTTTTGAAAGTTTTTATCGTTACGGTTATCTGGTGATTGGAGGAGGACAGGTTGTAGTTCCAATGATGTATAGTGAATTGGTGGAAGTCAACCAATATATGACAAATCAAGAGTTTTTAACCGGATTCGGGCTTGTCCAAGGTCTTCCGGGACCGATGTTCAGTTTCAGTGCTTATGCTGGAGGAATGGCCGCTCGCGGTGGAAGCTTGCTAACTCAAATTTTAGGAGCAACAGCAGGCGGAATAGGTATATTTTTACCTGGAATTCTCTTGATATACTTTGTATATCCTGTTTGGGAAAACCTTAAGAAAGTTAAAGGAATAAAGATTTCATTGAGAGGTGTAACTGCGATTGCCGGTGGATTGATAACTGTATCAGCGATTATCCTTATGCAAAAGAGCGGCTTTGCACTCGACAATTTTCTTATAATGATTGTTACGGTTATACTTCTGTTCACAAAGAGAATTCCAGCTCCGCTAATTGTTATAGCCACAATAACCGCAGGTTTTATTATATAGCAAACTTATTTATGTTATATAATTGTAATTACTAATAAATAGTTTGCCGAATGCGTTTTGATGGCACATGTATTATATGACTTGTTTCAAAACGCTATATGAAAGGTTGTCAAAATAATATTAAAAGGGAGGAAAATTCATGACCAAAGAAAAGAATATCCCGTCCAAAGAACAAATTGATGAGATACTTGCAACATTGAAGGCTCGCTTTGAGAAAAATATGATCAGACACAAGGGGCTTGACTGGGAAAATGTTAAAGCCAGGATAGAATCCGATACAGATAAAATCACTTCACTAATCGAGATGGAAAAAACCGGTGGTGAACCGGATGTGATTTTTAACGAAAAAGGACCTGATGAAATGCTTTTTGTTGACTGTTCTGCAGAAAGCCCTGTCGGACGCAGAAGCTTTTGTTATGACAACGAAGCGTTGGAGTCAAGGAAAGAGAACAAGCCAAAAAACAGTGCAATTGGCTTGGCTACAGAGATCGGAATAGAGATTCTGACAGAAGAGCAATACAGGGAACTGCAAACTCTTGGGATTTTTGACATTAAAACATCAAGCTGGATCAAAACCCCTGACAGGGTGAGAAAACTAGGCGGTTCATTCTTTTGTGACCGGCGTTATGACACTGTTTTTGTATATCATAATGGTGCTGACTCATACTATTCGAGCAGAGGTTTTCGCGGTTCACTGAAGATTTGATATTGCACAATAAGAAAAATTCGTTGTATAAAATCTTTCCCATGTATATAATATACTTATATTCATAATAACACATTTTGCTTATGGCACTTCAATTTGCATTTGAATTTTGAGTTGTGGCAGGTGTGAATTCATCGATTACTATACGTTTACTGTAATAAGCTTATCAATTATACCTTCATAACAATATCTAATTTCTAAGTTGACAAATATTCATTGATCTCATTGAAACAATACATTACAAGAGAGAACGAATAAATCATATTTTTTGGTATCTAAGCAAGATGACTTAAAAGTATAAGAACAACAGATAATTATATTGAAAGGGGGGTTTTTTAATGGAAGAAATTAAATGTCCGGTGACCGGCAAAACAAGAGGAGATAATTCAGGTAGAGGCGCCAATAACAGGGATTGGTGGCCAAACCAGCAAAATCTGAGGATTCTTCATCAAAATTCAAATTTGAGTAATCCTATGAACACAGATTTCGACTATTCCGAAGAATTCAAAAAACTTGACCTTAAAGCAATAAAAAACGACTTATACTCATTAATGACCGATTCTCAAGATTGGTGGCCGGCTGATTACGGCCACTACGGACCGCTTTTTATCCGAATGGCTTGGCACAGTGCAGGTACCTATAGAATGGGAGATGGGCGTGGCGGGGCATCAGACGGAACACAACGTTTCCCGCCGTTGAACAGCTGGCCGGACAATGTTAACCTCGACAAAGCGCGACGTTTATTATGGCCAATCAAGCAGAAATATGGAAGACAGATTTCCTGGGCTGATTTGATGATTCTGGCTGGTAATTGCGCTCTGGAATCAATGGGTTTTAAAACCTTTGGATTTGCCGGAGGACGTAAGGATGTATGGGAGCCGCAAGAGGATGTGTACTGGGGCAAAGAAAACGTTTGGCTAGGAGACGAACGATATTCCGGTGACAGGAGTCTTGAGAACCCTCTGGCTGCGGTTCAAATGGGGCTTATTTATGTAAACCCGGAAGGTCCGAATGGCAAGCCGGACCCTGTAGCTTCAGGCATTGATGTTAGAGAGACATTTGCACGGATGGCTATGAATGATGAGGAGACTGTGGCACTAATCGCTGGAGGTCATACCTTCGGGAAATGTCATGGTGCCGGACCTGCTTCACATGTCGGTCGTGAACCGGAGGCAGCAGGTATTGAAGAACAAGGACTTGGCTGGAAAAACTCTTTTAGAAGCGGTAAAGGAGGAGATACAATCGGCAGTGGACTAGAAGGTGCATGGAAGCCTAACCCGACAAAATGGGACATGGGGTATCTTAACTTGATGTTCAAATACGAATGGGAACTGGTCAAAAGTCCCGCCGGTGCCAATCAATGGCTTGCAAAGGATGTTGAAGAAGAGGATATGGTGGTTGACGCACACAATGCTTCTATAAAACACAGACCTATGATGACCACAGCGGACCTGTCTCTAAAATTTGACCCTATTTACGAACCAATCGCCCGTCGTTATCACGAAAACCGGGAAGAATTTGAAAATGCATTTGCGCGTGCCTGGTTCAAACTCACACACCGGGACATGGGTCCGCGTTCACGCTACCTGGGTTCTGAGGTTCCTGTCGAACAATTGATATGGCAGGACCCCGTACCAACCGCTGATTATGAAATTATTACAGAGAAGGACATTAACAATCTTAAGTTTAAAATACTCTCATCAGGATTGTCAGTATCCCGATTAGTGTCAACTGCATGGGCTTCAGCTTCTACATACAGAGGTTCGGATGGTCGTGGAGGAGGAAACGGAGCACGTATACGACTCGCTCCGCAGAAAGGCTGGGAGATAAATGAACCTGATAAACTGGACTCTACCCTTAAAATTCTAGACCATATCCGAAATGAGTTTAATAGTGCGGAATTGGGAGGCAAGAAAGTATCACTTGCTGATTTGATAATACTTGGAGGATGCGCAGGTATAGAACAGGCCGCAAGGAATTCAGGTTACAGTCTGTCGGTTCCGTTTAGACCCGGACGTACCGATGCATCACAGGAGCAGACAGACATAAAGTCGTTTGTGGTTCTCGAACCGAAAGCAGACGGATTTCGTAACTACATTAAAACCAAGATTTCAATGACCACAGAGGAATTATTGATAGATCGTGCGCAGCTTTTAACATTAACAGCTCCTGAAATGACTGTTTTACTTGGTGGTTTGAGGGTGTTAAATGCAAATTACAATCAATCAAAACATGGTGTTTTTACAGACAGCCCCGAAACTCTGTCAAATGATTTCTTTGTGAATCTGCTCGACATGAAAACGGTATGGAATCCTGTTTCTGAAGACGGAGAAGTTTTTGAAGGCCGCAACCGTTTAACAGGTGAACTTAAATGGACCGGTACCCGTGTTGATCTGATATTCGGGTCAAACTCCCAGTTGCGTGCTATCGCTGAGGTTTATGCAAGTGCTGACTCCAAGGATAAATTCATGCAGGACTTTGTATCAGCATGGAACAAGGTTATGAACGCAGATTTATAAAATTTTATACCGTGCAAATAATTAGGTTGAAATAAATGGCAAATCTCAACTACTATGCAAATAAATAAGTTGAATGTAATGCAAATTACGCCAACATTGCAAATAATTAATGTGGATTGCAATTGAAACTGATAACATATATTGTTATAATGACATTCATATGTTAACCAAAATATAAATTGCAAGGAGATATGTCATGTCAAGTACGATGTTGTTTGCACTGATTCTTTTTCTGGTCACTTATGTGTTGTTGCTGATATTTCCCAAATACAGAGCTTATATAGCATTGGGAACCGCCTTGGTCTTTGTTGCTTCTCAAATGATGTCGGTTGAGAAAATTTTTACTGTCGAGTGGGTGCCTAACTGGAATGTCCTGATGATGATTCTTGGGACAATGGGTGTCGTTGCATTGTTCATCGAATCTAAAATGCCTGCTCTTCTTGCAGACTTTATAATTGACAGGATGCCTAATCTCAAATTGGCGACTGTGGCCATCGCATTATTTGCAGGACTCATCTCTGCATTTGTAGACAATGTGGCAACAGTACTTATGGTAGCTCCTGTTGCGGTTACAATTGCAAAGAAGCTTAAAATTTCACCGGTAAATATGGTTATAGCTATCGCCATATCCTCTAACCTTCAAGGAGCGGCCACATTGGTCGGGGACACCACCTCGATTTTACTTGGCGCTGAAGCGGATATGAACTTTGCAGAATTTTTTGTTTTTCAGAACAAACCATCGCTTTTCTGGGTTTGCCAGGTAGGAGCCATAGTATCGGCACTGGTTTTACTTTATGTGTTCAGGAAAGACAAGCAGCCGATCAATATTAACGAGAAAACAATTGTCACAGACTACGTTCCATCAGTATTAATGTTAGGGACCATTTTACTTCTTATTGTTGCCTCGTTTCTTCCGTTTCCGGAGGACTTCAGGAATGGGGTACCCATAAACGGAATCATATGTGTATCATTGTTTGCGGCAGGATTGATAAGAAATCTTTTCAAAGGTGTTAAAATTAATAAAATCATACTAGAGCTTGATTTTTTCACCTTGCTTCTTTTGTTTTCACTTTTTGTGATTATTGGTGGTATCGAAGAGGTTGGGATAATCAATGAAATCAGCGTGGTGATTCAAAACATCAGCGGCGGCAACATATTTATCATATTTACAATATTGACCTGGATTTCAGTGGCTTTGTCGGCGGTTATCGATAATATACCATATGTCATGACAATGCTGCCGGTCGCAACTGCCATCGCTGCTTCGCTGGGTGTAGAACCTTATGTTTTATATTTTGGACTTGTTGTCGGTGCAACACTTGGTGGCAACATAACACCTATTGGTGCATCTGCAAATATCGCTGGACTTGGAATTCTTCGCAAGGAAGGCTATGAGGTTGGTGTCGGCAAGTTCATGAGCATAAGCGTCCCGTTTACAATAGCTGCAGTTATCACCGGATATATCCTTGTCTGGTTAATATTCAAGCCTGCAGGATTGCCGTTTTTCGGATAAGGAATGATAAACGCTGATTTATAAAATGCAATATGCTATGATAAAAAATTCAAAAATGTGGCAAAAATACCTCAAAAAATATACATAATAGCAAAAAATGAAATTTAGTGTTGACAAAGTTGCAAGAAATTGTTATATTGGCTTCAAGAAAGCAAGTTGACAAAGTTTTTTAAGGCAAAGGCGCTGAACCTAAAAAAGGTAGCGCCTTTTTTACGTTCAATGATTCTTGTTAAGTTGCTTGGTATAAAAAGGAGGGGTAGATTATGGATACTAAAATTATTGTTGACACCATTTGGGTTATATTTGCAGCTATTCTCGTGTTCTTTATGAATCTGGGATTTGCAGCGGTAGAAAGCGGACTGGCTCGTCAAAAGAATTCAGTAAACATATTGTCAAAGAACTTCATAGTTTTCGCTGTTTCTTCACTGGGATTTCTGGTTTTGGGATGGGGATTGATGTTTGGAGACGGAAATGCGTTCATTGGTCTCAAGGGTTTATTTATGGCAGGAGGCGCCGACAATTCACCGGCAGTTGGAGATGCGTATCAAGGCGTATACAAGTCGATTGCATGGAGCGGAGTGCCTTTCTGGGCTAAGTTCTTCTTCCAGCTGGTTTTCTGCGGAACTGCTGCAACAATTGTTTCAGGTGCAGTCGCAGAACGAATCAAGTACATTTCATTTATCGTTTTCTCATTAGTACTTACAATGCTGATATACCCGATCGTTGGTCACTGGGTATGGGGCGGCGGATTCCTTCAAACACTAGGTATGCTTGACTTTGCTGGTGGAACAGTTGTTCACTCCATAGGCGGATGGGCTGCATTGGCAGGAGTTATCATACTAGGGCCTAGAATAGGTAAATATACAAAAGACGGTAAAATTCATCCGATTCCCGGACACAATATGAGTCTGGCTACAATAGGAGCATTCGTACTTTGGTTTGGCTGGTTCGGATTCAATCCTGGTTCAACGATGGCAGCCGATCCTACGTCAATTTCGCATATTCTCGTTGTAACAAATACAGCAGGTATAATGGCTATTCTGACAGCTACTGCAACAGCGTGGCTCGTAATAGGTAAACCTGACCTGGGTATGTCGATTAACGGTCTTTTAGCAGGACTTGTTGCAATAACTCCGGCTTGTGCATATGTAAGTGTTACAAGTGCTCTCATAATAGGAGCAATTGCAGGAATACTTGTTGTTCTATCGGTTATGTTCTTTGACAAAGTAAAATTGGATGATCCTGTAGGAGCTTTATCAGTACACCTTGTACATGGTGTTCTTGGTACATTGTTTGTAGGCTTGTTTGCTCAAAACGGCATCGCCGGTATAACATCACCTGACGGGTTGTTCTTCGGTGGCGGATTTGATCTGTTAGGCAAACAGTCTTTGGGTATCGTAAGTGTTGCAATATTTGTTTTCCCGATATCATTGCTGGTCTGGATTGCGATAAAAAAGACAATGGGACTTCGCGTATCTGTCAAGGAAGAAATTGAGGGTCTGGATATTGGCGAACATGGAAACGAAGGCTATCCTGACTTTGTAACCATCGATTACACAAGCGCTGCAGAATATATGTCGAGTGAATCTAGTCCTTCATCAACTGCTAAAGGCAGCGTTCCTGTTGAGCATGCTGTTCCGGTTGAAATTGTATCGCCAGAAAGGACCACAGGCTCAGGAGTTAAGTTTACAAAGGTTGAAATTATTACTAAGCAGAACAAGTTTGAATCATTGAAGGTTGCGATGGACAATATTGGAATAACAGGCATGACAGTCACCAACGTTCTTGGATATGGACAGCAGGGTGGAGCAACAGAGTACTATCGTGGTGTTGAATTTGAGACACATCTTGTTCCAAAGGTCAAAGTTGAGATAGTTGTCAGCAAGGTTCCTGTCAAGACAGTTATCGAGACGGCTAAGAAAGTTCTCTACACCGGACATATAGGTGATGGTAAGATTTTCATCTATAACGTAGAAAATGTTATAAAAGTCCGTACCGGTGAAGAAGGGTATGACGCACTTCAAGATGTAGAATAATAAAACCAAGGTACTTATAAAAATTAACGAACTTCTTTTAAAAGTATTACAAAAAGGAAGAATAGTACTAAAATTGTAAAATGTTCAAACTATAGAAGTAATTTTCAAAAAGTAGAAAAATTAATCATTATTATCTACAAGTAGAAAAAATTGATCTTTATTATCCGCAAAACCGCTCTGTTCCATTTAAAGAACAGGGCGGTTTTTTCGACACTGTTGGAACTTGATAAATTTTCACAACAAAACAAATAAATGAAAGCAATAAGCCGTAAAGACTGAATGTATAAACAATACTGATTATAATTGAAACTAACCGCATATATTGTTATAATGACATCTATTCAGGGACGAAAAAAGCAAAATACCATAAATTTATAGAATGTGACACGGTTTTACTGTTTACAAGGTGTCAATAAAGACCATATGATTATAAAGGAGAGGCTATGTTAGAATTTTTTAAGCAATTTTCACCGGTTCAACAGGCTTTGATAGGTACGTTATTTACTTATGGAGTGACTGCTTTGGGGGCGTCACTTGTGTTTTTCTTCAAGAGTATCAATCCCGGAGTGTTGAAAGGGATGCTGGGGTTTGCAGCAGGAATTATGATTGCGGCAAGCTTTTGGTCCTTGCTAGCTCCCGGAATCAGCATGGCCGAGGAGTTAGGGCAGGTAGCCTGGCTGACTGCATCGATAGGGTTTCTTGCGGGTGGTGCCTTTTTATATCTGGTTGATAAGCTATTGCCTCATCTGCATATGGGATTGGACACATCTAAAAGTGAAGGACTGAAAACATCATGGCAGAGAAGCGTTTTGCTGGTTTTAGCAATTACGATGCACAATATACCGGAAGGTCTGGCGGTTGGCGTGGCTTTTGGCGCAGTAGCCAGTGGTAGCGTCGAGGGTGCCTCACTTGCGGGTGCTATAACACTTGCAATTGGTATTGGCCTGCAAAATTTTCCTGAAGGTGCTGCTGTGTCGATACCGCTCAGAAGAGAAGGATTCAGCAGAAGAAAAGCTTTTGCATACGGGCAGGCTTCAGGCATAGTTGAACCTATAGCCGGTGTAATAGGAGCCTTGACAGTAATTACAATCAGACCGATACTTCCATATGCTTTGGCTTTTGCAGCAGGTGCAATGATATATGTAGTAATCGAGGAGCTTATACCTGAAGCTCAACGGGAGACCGGCGGTTCCAAGACAGACATAGCAACTATCGGAGCCATGATTGGATTCAGTGTGATGATGATTTTGGATGTTGCCTTAGGATAGGACATGAATAGAGTTGAAAAGACAGATTATGAATATAGCTGAAAAGACATTGATTGAGTCAAAATATAAAAAGGGTAACAAAATACTGTTTTCCAAAGACAGCGAATGCCTTCACGACTTGATCAGACTGATGGAAATTCAAATACACCGTACCCTTGTAATGTGGGCACTTGAATGTGCAAAAGAAACTTTGTCCAGATTAGAAGGAAAATACCCAAATGAACCAAGGCCGAGAATGGCGTTGGAACTTTGTGAAAAATGGACGAGAGGCAACATCAAAATGCCGCAGGCAAAGAGATCTATATTGGCCGCTCACGCAGTTGCAAAAGAGATTGATGACAAAGAATGCATAGCATTGGTTCATGCCATCGGTCACGCAGGTGCAACTGTTCACGTTGGAACTCACGCCGTGGGACTGGTTTTTTATGAACTTACAGCAATTGTTCATGCTTTTGGCATTGAAAATTGTGAAAAGGCGATTGATGATAAAATCAAGATCTACAAAGAGCGCCTGTTGTACTGGCAAAAAAATATTGACACTCTCAATGTCTCATGGGCGAGGTTTCTCCTGGATGATACCCGTTTGAACAAAAATTAGCCTTTATACGAAAAATGTAATCAGATAATTGTAACACGGCATTTTTTTACACGAAGAAAGCGACAGTCAGCGTCAAAAAATACTCGATTATGATATAATGGGCTTAAGATGATTTTCGTTTAATTAAATTGAAGTACAAGGTTATTTTACAGGTGGTTACAGCGAATTTGATTTTTATAATCGAAGGAAAATGTTTTTACAAAAATTTAGTTTTATCTAAGGAATTGTGATATTTTATGAAAGAAAAGCTAAAAAAACAACTTGATTTTTTGATTGAAATCGACAAAATGAAGAACATACTGCGGCAGACTCTACTGATGGATAAGTCGCGTCAGGAAAACGACGCAGAACACTCATGGCATTTTGCCCTCATGGCGTTGACATTGTTTGAATATAACAGGTTGGAGAATGTTGACATTAACAGAGTCATCAAAATGGCGTTGCTTCATGACCTGGTTGAAATTTATGCCGGCGACACCTTTGCATATGATGTGAAGGGCAACGAGGGAAAAGATGCAAGAGAGGCTGAGTCTGCAGACCGTTTATTTGCAATGCTGCCAGATGAACAATCTGTTGAATTCAGAAGTTTATGGGAGGAATTTGACAAGATGGAGACCCCTGATGCAATTTACGCATCAGCAATTGACAGACTTGAACCATTTATCAGTAATTATAAGACCGACGGGTACACCTGGGTGCTGCACAAGGTTTCAGTCGAAAATGTATACAGGAGAATGGAACCGATAAGACTGGTGCTCCCTGAAGTTTGGGAATTCGTTGAAGCGGTTATCAAAGACTCCTGCGAAAAAGGATATATTTGCGAGTAATTAGTTAAGTGACATATTCTCTCAACTTGTGATATACATTCTATCTGTTTTTGTTGTGTTTAACTTGTTAAAGATGTAAAATTTCATCAAGACATTTTCGAAAGGGAATTAATATATGAACCAGGAAGAATTCTACAAGAAACTAGTCGAAAATCTATATGATGGAATCTATTTTGTTGATAAGAATCGCAAAATTATTTTCTGGAATAAAGGTGCAGAATACATAACAGGGTTTAAAGAATCAGAAGTCAAAGGTCGTTTTTGTTATGACAATATATTGAATCATGTCAATGATGATGGCTGTGCATTGTGTTGGAATGGATGTCCTCTTCAGAAAACCAACGAGGACGGGATTACCCGTGAAGTATGTGTATACCTTCATCATAAAAATGGTCACAGAATTCCGGTCTCGGTCAGAGCAGTGGCAATCTACGATGGAGATGAGATAATCGGATCAATTGAAGTTTTCAAAGATGAAACAGAGAATCGAAAGATATTGGAGAATCTTGGTGAGTTTGAGACACAAGCATTGTATGACAGTCTGACAGGATTACGGAATCGAAGATATCTTGAAGCATATATCGGATCCAAGATAAATGAATTCGAAACTCTGGAGATACCTTTTGGTATTGCCTTTATTGACATTGACAAATTCAAGGATTTTAATGATGTATATGGGCATGATACCGGGGACGAAGTGCTTAAAATGGTTGCAAGGACTTTTACCGGTTCCATCCGAAACACAGACGTCATAGGTCGATGGGGTGGTGAAGAGTTTGTTGCTGTTTTTGAAGGTGTTGACGAACTAAATCTCCTCCATTTATCAGAAAAAATACGAATGTTGGTAGAGACATCGTCAATTAAATACAACGATGAGAATATAAGAGTTACAATATCAGTTGGGGCTACTATTTTTAAAAAGGACGATACAGGCGAATCAGCCATAAGACGTGCGGATTTATTAATGTACCAAAGCAAACTTGGCGGGAGAAACAAAGTGACTGTCGGTTAGTGAAAATAAAATCAATGGTTAAGACAGCGAACATTGTTACATTGCATCAAAAAAAGTCAAAAACGTACAAAGCTGGATATTTCAGAACCTCAAAATAATTGAAGAAGGATAGAAAAAATGATAGAGAGCGATCATAATCACGACCATTCAAAAGGCGGACACATTCATCAGGCAGAGTGTAATAAATGCGATGATAAAAATTTATTTTGAAAAAGGAGTGCTACATGGCATCAAATAGGAAAACAATCGTCGTAATAAAGGATTACCTGTATATTTTTATAGGATGTTTTATTACCGCAGCCGCAATTGACATTTTTTTCGTTCCGAACAAAATCGCGCCGGGAGGTCTGGCGGGTATTGCAACAGTTGTGTATTACATAACAAACGGCACCTTGCCTATTGGTGTTTTCATCTTATTGATGAATATTCCATTGTTTTTGTTCGGGATTAGACTTATCGGCAAAAAATTCCTTCTAAATACCGCCATCAGCACTGTTTTACTTTCAGTTTTCATAGATGTGTTCGAGCCTTTCACGAATCAGTTTGTCAAAAAATATCTTGGAGGGTTTGGCAATACTGATTCCTATTCCAATCTGCTGTTATACTGCATTATCGGAGGTGCAATCGCAGGACTGGGTCTCGGACTGGTTCTGAGGGCGGGTGCGACAACCGGAGGCACTGACCTGGCTGCCAAAATCGCACATAAATTTCTTCCGAATTTTTCTGTCGGACAGATTTTACTTTTTATAGATGCCATTGTTGTTGTATTCGCATCAATAGCGTTTAAGAGTTTTTTGCTCGGTCTGTATGCAATAGTCACAATATTTATAACCTCCAAGGTTGTAGATGCTGTGTTGGAAGGTGTCAACTATTCAAGGGCAGTATTCATAATATCTGATTATGCGGATGAAATCTCAGACAGAATATTGAAGGAGATCAACCGGGGTGTCACCGGACTAGAAGGTACCGGCATGTATACTAAGAAAGACAAAAAGGTCCTTCTTTGTGTCCTTGAGCGGTCACAGATTCCACAACTCAAGAAACTGGTAAAAGAGACTGACTCACGGGCGTTCGTTGTGATGACTGACATTCGTGAGGTTCTCGGAGAAGGATTTGGCGGCGACAAAAAGTAAAGAGCAGGTAAATGAATAACATACTGATAGTGTAACACTGCTGTTTAAAAGGGGACCGAGTTTACGTAAAATAAAAATCAACACAGTACAAAATGTTTATATTTAGAGTTTGTACATGCACTAAAAAATAAAAATTTGCAGGAGAATACTCATGTTCAATAAAATAAATAATCCGATTTTATTTCAAGGTGACATAACTGACAAAAACTACTTTGAGGGCTGGTACTTCAAGCAGGTATCCGCCGACTGCAAGGCAGTATTAAGTCTGATACCGGGAATAAGTCTTTTTGCCGAAGACCCGCACTGCTTTGTTCAGTATATTTTTAAAAATATTGATGAAAACGGCATTCATACACTTAAAACAGGATATTGCAGATATGCTGCATCACAATTTTCTTTTTCGCAAAAGCCCTTTGGAATAGCTGTCGGTGATAGTACTTTTTCTGAAAAACAAATAATGGTAAATCTTAAGGACAAAGATTTTGCAATCTCAGGGGTGTTGGAACTTGGCGATTTTAATGCAATAGAAAAATCGTTTTGGATGCCTAATATCATGGGTTTTTTTGCATACATCCCTAAAATGCAATGCTATCACAGAATCATCAGCATGGATCATACCTTGCTCGGTGAAATTTCAATTACAGCAACAACAGCATCAGCAACTTCAGCAACTTCAGCAACAGCAACATCAACTTCAGCAACAACAGCAACAGCAATGACTCCGGCAAAAACAACACCTACGACACCAGCAACACCTACAACACAAACAATAGCAGCATCAACACCAGTGTCAACAACAGGAACAGTATCGGAACAGATAATTGATTTTACAAACGGGAAAGGTTACATCGAAAAGGACTGGGGTACATCTTTTCCAAAGGAATACATCTGGGGGCAGTGCAATCATTTCGGTGACGAAAAGACAAGCCTTGTGTTCTCTGTTGCAGACATTCCTTTTGCACATACATCTTTCAGGGGCTTCCTTTGCAATCTGTTTTTGAATAACGAGGAGTATCGCTTTGCGACATATAATTCGAGCAAATACAAAATTACATTTTTATCGCATCAAAAGGTGCTTTTGACGTTTGAAAACAAGAAGTCCAGACTTGAGATTGAGGCATTGATATCAGATCCCGGCGAACTTATCGCCCCTGTATTGGGCAATATGATAAAACCAATTAAAGAAGAATTGTCCGGAGATGTTAATTTTACCCTTTTTGATAAAAAGACACAGAAAACTTATCGGGAATGTGGTAAAATGGCTGGAATCGAAATTGTTATCGAGGCGAGTGGAAGCAAGTTGTTGTAGAGAACATTGTTTTACTGAATATATTATTATTGAGAATATTTTTTAATGAAAAATGGATTAAATATTATTTGTTTCTATTCTTGAAATAAAATAGAGCAAGATTGAAAGATAATATTTGTTCTAGGTAAAATTAAATCTACCAGCAAAATATTTTCATTATTGACTATGTAAATTTTATTAATAACTAATAACTAATAACTAATAACTAATAACTAATAACTAATAACTAATAACTAACAACTAATAACTAATAACTAACAACTAAGAATCAGAAGAGGAATAACTAAGATGATTGACAACCAATATTTTACAGATGAAGAAGAGAAACTCGTAACCGAGATAATGGAGCTTAAAAGACAGAAGAACGCCGTAATTATCGCACACCTTTATCAGTGGCCACAGATACAGGAGATAGCCGATTTTGTTGGCGACTCGCTGGAACTGAGCCGTAAGGCAAAAGCAACAGATGTGGATGTAATAGTTTTTTGCGGAGTTTACTTCATGGCGGAGACCGCCAAGATTTTAAACCCAGGCAAGACTGTACTTTTACCCGAAATCCATGCAGGCTGCCCGATGGCGGATATGATAACACCGGAAAATGTCAAGGATTTGCGTAGACTCCATCCGCAAGCCGCAGTAGTGTGCTATGTTAATTCGAGCGCGGAAGTCAAAGCGGAATGTGATATCTGCTGTACATCATCCAACGCAGTTAAAGTTGTGCAATCATTGGAGGAGCAAGAGATAATTTTCGTACCGGACCAGAATCTTGGGGATTATGTATCGAAATTCGTACCCGAGAAGAAATTCATTTTTGCAAACGGATTCTGCCCAACGCATCACAAGATAACAGCGGTTGATGTTGAGAAGGCACGGCAGGCCAAGCCCGGAGTTCCTGTGCTTGTGCACCCGGAATGCAAGCCGGAAGTCGTGTCCGCTGCAGACTATGTGGGCAGCACTGCCCAGATAATCGATTATGTTGCGAATTCCAACGAGGATGTTTTCATAATAGGAACCGAGGTCGGAATAATTCATGCTTTACAGAAGAGGTGTCCTGGTAAGAAATTTTATTCTCTTCATGCCGCCATGGTGTGCCCCAACATGAAAAAGACGACGCTTTTGAGCGTGCGGGATTCTTTAGCGAAAATGCAGTATAATATCGAAGTAGACAAAAATATAAGCGACAAGGCATTTAAAAGTCTGGACAGAATGCTTCAAATAGTCTGATGAATTGATTTTTTGAGATGTGCATTTTTATTTTTTACAATGTATGAGAGATGCAAATCCAGGTCAGACGGATCTGACATAGAGTAAAAAGTCAGCTACGCTAAAAAGATAAAAGTCCAATATATAAATAGAAAAATAAACAGGAAGATGAATAAGGTGGTTTTAGAAATGAAGAGAATAGTACTGGATAATACTGACAATTCCACACGAATTAAGACCGATGTAGTAATAATTGGATGCGGAGTGGCAGGCCTGTATGCTGCATTGAACCTGAATCCTAAAATCAGATGCCTGCTGCTTAACAAATCTGGAATCAAACACAGCAACTCCATGTATGCACAGGGAGGAATCGCTGCAGTAATTGAGCCATACGTAAATGGTGATAATCCAAAATTGCATATTGAAGACACCTTAGTGGCAGGTGCCGGCCTTTGTGATAAAACCGCTGTAAATGTCCTGGTTAAAGAAGCATGGAAAAATATTCAGAAAATCGTAAGCTATGATGTACCTTTTGACAAGAATGGCGATGAATTTCTTTTGACACGCGAAGGAGGACACTGCAAAAATAGAATACTTCATTGCGGCGGTGATGCAACAGGCCTTCACCTGACAGAAACCCTTTACGAGCAAGTATTGAAACGTAAAAATATAACTGTAATGGAAAATGTTTTTTTTACAGATATCATCGTAAAAGACAATAAAGCCTACGGAATAATGATTCTTGACGAAAACGAAAAACCCGCTCTTATAACCGCATCAAAGGTTGTTATCGCATCTGGCGGAGTCGGCAGGGTGTTTAGAAACAGCACAAATGCAATATGCGCATCAGGTGACGGTATTGCCGCTGCAAGAAGAGCAAATGCCAAGCTAGCCGACATGGAATTCATACAGTTTCATCCTACGGCATTGATTCACCCAAGCGAGACCGGACGTTTTTTCCTTATATCCGAAGCGCTTCGCGGAGAAGGCGGAGTGCTGCGTAACAGACGATGGGAGACCTTCATGCAGAATGTCCACCTACTCGCTGATCTGGCGCCAAGGGACATAGTAACCCGTGCAATAATCACCGAAATGAAAAAGAACGACATCCCCAATGTCTACCTTGATATCACTACGAAATCAAGAAGTTTCCTGAGTGCAAGATTTCCGACAATTTATCAGGAATGTATGAAGAGAGGAATTGACATAGCGAAGAACTGGATTCCAGTAATGCCCGTCCAGCATTATTTCATGGGCGGAATCAAAACTGATATCAACGCCGCCACATCTATCGAGAACCTTTATGCATGCGGTGAAGTCGCACGCACTGGAGTTCATGGAGCCAACCGTCTTGCAAGCAATTCACTGCTCGAATGTCTGGTCTTTGCAGGAAGGTGCTCCGACCAGATCAACCAGATTTACGAAAACAAGGAACTTCACAGTTCGACCGAGAAAATATTCAAGGGAGCCATTGAAGCGACATTTTACACAGGTGCGACGGTTAAATCATCCAAATCGACTATAGAAGGTATAAACATCTTGAATGATTCCAACGTAAACACACCGGCAGGTAAAACTTTAAACAAATCTATCGATGCCAAGACAAATGGTAGAAACAACTCAAACTCCGTCGGAACATCCGGTGAAAACCTTAATGAATATGATTTAATCGATTTTGACTCGTATTCAAGCGAAATCAGATTTCTTACTACACAAAAGTGCGGTATTATTCGAAATGAGATTGAGCTTAAGGAAGCTAAAACAAGAATGTCTGAGATCATAGAGATACTTAACAACACATTGATATACAACAAAAAGGGTGTAGAGACTTATAATCAGGCAATTGTTGCAATGGAGATAATAAAGGCGGCTATCAAACGCAAGAAGAGTGTCGGTGCACATTTCAGAAGCGACGATATCAACTTAACCGGGAAATAGCAAGAGAGGACAATATTATGTTGGATTTGAGTATTGATGAGACAATCAAAATGGCTTTGCAAGAGGATATTGGCAAGGGTGATGTTACTACCATGTCAACTGTATCACCCCAGAAATCCATTCATGGAATTTTTATCGCCAAGGAAGACGGAGTAATCTATGGTATAGAACTGGTAAAAAGGATATTCGAAATCCTTGACTTCAATGTAAAATTCACTCCGCATTTTCATGATGGAGATTTTGTAAAAACAGGAGACAACATAGCAGGCATATCCGGAAATGCAAGAAGTATATTGACAGGTGAGAGGGTGTCGCTTAATTTTTTACAAAGACTTTCTGGAATAGCGACCGCAACTCAGAAGGCAGTTGCACAAATTGAAGGAACAGATGCGGTAATTGCAGATACACGTAAAACCACACCAGGACTGCGTTCTCTTGAGAAGCAGGCGGTTGCAGCAGGTGGAGGATCAAATCATAGATTCAATCTTGCAGACGGCGTCCTAATAAAGGACAACCACATAGTAGCCGCAGGAGGGATAACCAATGCTGTTGCCATGGCCAAAAAGGCAGCGCCACATACACTTAAAATTGAAGTGGAAGTTGAAAACTTTGAACAGATACAAGAGGCGCTCGAGAGTGGCGCAGATATTATAATGCTTGATAACATGAGCATTGATGACATGGCAAAGGCTGTTAAGATAATCGACAAGCGAGCACTTGTTGAAGCATCCGGCAACATGGGTGATCAGGATTTGCTCTCGGTGGCTAAGACAGGTATTGACATCATATCAATAGGAGCACTTACCCACACAGTCAGATCCATGGATATCAGCCTGAGATTTCACGAATAAAAAGCCAAACCATTAGGTTTGGCTCTATGGAAGATTTGCTTAGGCAAATCTTCTTAACGTCTTCATAAGCTTTGCCTCTATTGAAGATTTGCTTAGGCAAATCTTCTTAACGTCTTCATAAGGTTTGGCTCTATGGAAAAAGTGATAAGACAAGTATCATCTCTCTATGGTAAATCTGTTAAGAGAGAATTTCTGGCTCAACGGCAAATCTTCTTATACTATAAAATAATGCAATTTAAAAGAAAGGTGGTTTTGATTTTTTCGAAACTGCCTTTTACAATAATAAGCAGTATAAAAAAACGTTTGTCGTGGAAAAATATATTACCATATAATTGACTAAAAAAATAAAAAGTGGTAAAATAAAATCAAAAAGAAGAGTGTGTGATTATGAAAATTTCAGAGATAATCGGTAAGAATATTGAAACTTTAATGATAAATCAAAATATTTCATTCAGGCAAATGGCAGAGATTATCAATGTTACTCACCCTACTGTAAGCAAGTATACAAAGGGAGAACAAGCAATAGACAGTGATAAGCTTTCTATTATTGCGTCTTTCTTTAAGAAGCCTTTTGACTATTTCTTCTCTGAAGAACATGATGAAATTGGTTTGCTTTTTAGAGCCGATAAACCAGATGAAGCAATTTGCGAATATGATATTGAACTGATAAAGACTAAATTTAATCAATATATTGATGTTGTAGGAAAATCAAGATTTAACTTTATACCTCAAAAATACAATTTTACAATTAACTCGAAAAAACTTAATGAGGAATATGAATCCTTTCTTGAGAAAGTAGCCTTTGAACAAAGAAAATATTTTAATATCGAAAATATGATTCCAGAAAACTATTTTTCTGTGGTAGAAGAAAAAGGTATAAACGTTATTTCAGCTAAATTTACTAATAATTCATTTTTTGGAGCATCATCATTTTCTGAAAACTATGGAAGTTTTATTTTCATAAATTCATCTGCTAAAATTACTGAAGAAAGACAGATTTTCACATTGTTCCATGAGCATGGACACCTGCTGTTTCATCAAGGCGACTATAAGCAATCTGATTACAATCCTTACTATGGTGGTGAAGGAGATATTAAAGAGAAAATTGTTAACAGTTATGCAGGCTATTTTTTATTGCCGCGTCATCTTGTCAAAGAATATATCGATGCACGAAATAAAAATGTCGACATCATGGCAATGAAACAATATTTCAAAGTTAGTATACAAACTCTTTATATGGCACTGCGTAAATACAATTTTATCAACCAAAAGCAATATGACATTTTTTGGAACAAGGTAAACTTAAATGACTGGAAGAAAAAGGAACCCAATCCGATTGATCTTACCGGATTTATAGATAAAAATTTTAAATTAACTTCGAATTTGAAGAAACTATACAATAATGATGAAATAAGCTCAAATAAAGTAGCTCAAGTTCTTGATATTGATTTGCTGGAAGCAAGAAAACTTTTCAAGAAATGGAGCGAGGTGGATGAGCAATACGAACATCTTTCTTAGGGAGTCAGCAGTAGTTGATAATAATATTCTTGTCGATTTGTACGAATTGAAGAGATTGGATATTTTGTATGCATCATTTGATGAGGTTTCAATTCCGAGATTAATTTATGATGAAGAATTACCCGAATTAATCAAAACCGAAATCGCAGCATATAAATTTATATTAAGCGATATTGATAGTGAGGGGGGTTATTCAATCTATTACGATTTGACAGAAGATTATCGTTTTAGGAATTTCACCGGGAATCCTCACTATTTCAATGGAGAGATGAGAGGTGATTTTCGTATGGATTATTGAGGCATTTTTGTTACTATAAGTATATGCTAAATGTATACTATATATTGATTATTATCATGAATAATGGTATACTATACGCATGGATAAATGTGCTGATAATAAATCAAATTTAACACATGCAAGAACCTGTGTTTATAATGTAAACTATCATGTTGTATGGTCTGTTAAATATAGACATTCCGTTTTGACAGGGTGTATAGAAGAACGATTAAAAGAAATTCTTTATGAAATAGCACAAGATAAGGATTTTATTATACAAGCTATGGAAGTTATGCCAGACCATGTACATTTGTTTGTATCTGCACACCCGAAGATTTCACCTTCGTATATAGTGAAAATGTCAAAAGGTATCAGCGGAAGACTATTGTTAATGGAGTTTTCGCAGTTAAAGAAAAGTCTTTGGAAAGGACACCTGTGGAACTCTTCCTTTTATATTGAAACAGTAGGATCAACCTCAGAGGAAGCGATAAGAAAATATATTGATAATCAAAAAACCAGGGGGTAGAAAGAGTTGAAATTGCAATCAGAGAAGCAACAAAAGACAATGAAAGCAATTTATTACGAAATTAAACCTTCAAAAGCACAGTCTGCTGTTCTTTCATGTCTGACATATTCAGCTTCGAAACTCTGGAACGTAGCCAACTACGAGCGCAGAAACTGGGACAAGGAAAGTGGCGAATAATATCCAAACTGGTATGTGCAGAAGAAAAAGTTGAAGAGTCATTTCTGGTATAAAAATCTACCGTCACAATCCGCACAGGAAGTTTTGAAACAACTAAGCGAAGCCTGGGATTCTTTTTATAAACTCCAAAAGACCGGGGGTGTCAAAAATGCAAGACCGCCACGATTCAAAGACGGGAGTTTCAATATACGGTTCCTTAATAACGGATTTGTTATGGGCGGTGATTCAATAAGGCTGTCTATTCCAAAGCAACTTAAAACATATCTTTTCGAAAAGTATGGGAGTGATAATAAATTTCTATACATCCCCATCCCTAAGAACTACCAAAACATTTCTGGCAACCCGAAGATGGTGGAGATATCTTCTATTGGGAACGGAAAATACAAGGTGTATATAATAGTGGAGGAAGAAAAAGAAAAAATCAAACCTGCAGACAGAGAAGTTTACATGAGTATTGACCAGGGAATAAACAACCTGGCTACCTGTTATATCTCAACCGGAGAGACATTTATAATATCAGGCAGACAGCTTCTTAGTATTGAACGATATTTCAGCAAAGAAACCGGGTATTATCAATCCATTTCCGATGCTAAACAAAGTGCGGACGGAGTAGAATATCCTAAGAAGTCTAAACGGGTTTTACAACTTTATTCAAAGCGGAGAAAACAAATACATCATTTACTCCATAGTGCCACAAAAGCCATTGCAGATATTGCAAAGGAAAAAGGTGTTACGAAAGTTATTGTTGGGGATATAACAAATATACGCGAAGATAAAGATCATGGACGGGTCAACAATCAAAAGTTACATAAATGGCCATTCAAGAAATTTCTGACTTTATTGGTCTATAAACTAAATAATCAGGGAATAGCGACACAAGTTCAGGAAGAAAGCTATTCAAGCCAATGCAGTCCTTATTCTCAGGAAGTATCTAAAGCGTATGCACAAAAAGAAAATCGAAAGTTCAGGGGGTTGTATAAGATCGAAAACCGCATTTACAATGCGGATTGTGTGGGGGCATTTAACATAATGCGAAAGTATCTGTGCAGGACGGATGAAAATATCCGGCCAGCAGTAGTGGGCTTGGACAGTCCTAAGATGTACCGGTGGGACGGTTACCGTTTCTCCGCGAATCCGAAGCTCGTCATTTCAATGGCGATGTAGTTCACAGTGTATGAAAGAATAGCAATACCATAGAGATGCAATTGATTGTTGCCTGATTTTGTAGTATTCTAAACAGAAATTAGCATTATTGACTTAGCGAGGTTTGCTTGGTAATAAAATGACGGACAGTTAAACTTAAAAGAAGTAGATATAACCAATATAGTTGGTGTGAGTATTTCACAGTTGAGACTTGTTATAGTGCAAATTGGTAAGGAGAGTTATATTTATGATTAAATTCGATTCAGATTATTTAGAAGGCGCACATCCGAAGATAATGCAAAAATTATTTGACACTAACTTTGAGCAGACGGTTGCATACTCTGAAGATGAATATAGTAAAATGGCTGCAAAGTTTATAAAAGAGAAGTGCGGATACGTTGATGAAAAGACCAATTCATTGCCAAATAAAAATGATACTGACAATGAAACAATCAACAATTGTGCTGTTCATTTCCTGGTTGGCGGTACTCAGACTAATCTGACTCTCATATCCGCAGCATTAAGACCACATCAAGGCGTTCTTTCTGCAATTACCGGTCACATCAATATCCATGAATCCGGTGCGATTGAAGCCACCGGACATAAAGTTATTGAATTGCAAAGTACAGATGGCAAACTGACTTCCAAGCAAGTCACAGATGCTTATTTTTCACATTTTAATGACTGTAACAAAGAACACTGCGTACAACCCAAACTGGTATATATATCCAATCCAACAGAACTTGGAACCATTTACTCGAAAGAAGAGCTTCTTGACATCAGCAAAGTATGCAAAGACAACGATTTGCTACTTTACATGGACGGCGCTCGACTTGGATATGCACTTACTTCTGCAGCGAATGACCTTGATCTTCCAACAATAGCACAATGCTGTGATGCCTTTTATATAGGCGGCACAAAGGTAGGTGCATTGTTCGGAGAGGCTCTAGTAATTACCAACCCTTCTATAAATAAGGATTTCAGATATATAATCAAACAAAAAGGAGGGCTCCTTGCAAAAGGGAGACTCCTTGGGGTGCAGTTTTTGGAATTGTTCAGGGACGACCTCTATTTTAAAATCGGCCGCCATGCAAACGACTGTGCACAGATAATTAAAGATTCTCTTGTGTCGAAGGGATATCCTTTTCTGACAGAAAGTAGCACGAACCAGCAGTTTCCAATCATGCCAGATAGAGATCTTGCAGCATTGGATTCAAAATATTCTTACTCATACTGGCAACGAATCGACGCAGACCACAGTGCAGTAAGGTTTTGCACTGGATGGGCTACCAAAGAGGAAGATGCAAGACAACTGGCCGAGGATATTATAGCGTTTTGAATTAAGTTATATATTATATGTTCCATCAAAACGCATTCGGCAAACTATTTATTTGTTTTTTTATTATAAAATAAATAAGGTTGCTATAGTAATTTATAATCCATGAGATATTTTTTTCGCTGAGATATCCAGCACATATATAAGTTATTATGTTTCAAAAAAAATTACCATACAAAATATCAAAATATACATTAATGTATGGTAATAGAAAAATCTTTTATAAACAAAAAAGGCAGTACCGATATTTTTCAGTACCGCCTCTTTATCTATGCAATAACTATAGCAACTACTACTTGATATTATTTCTCTTCTTCATTTGCGCAACAACCTTAAGTGGAAGTCCAAAACAATTGATGAAACCACCGGCGTCCTTCTGGTCGTAAACATCGTCTTCGGCAAAGGTTGACAGTTTCTCTTCATAAAGCGAGAAGGGAGAGGTTGTACCTGCAGGCATTACATTGCCTTTGTACAATTTTAGTCTGACCTTTCCAGTGACATACTTCTGTGTCTCGTCAACAAAAACAGAAAGCGCCTCGCGAAGAGGATGAAACCACTGTCCGTAATAGACGAGTTCGGCAAATCTCTGTGAAACCAGGTCCTTGTAATGAAGAGTATCTCTGTCAATACAAAGCAACTCAAGCTCGCGATGTGCAAAATATAAAACCGTTCCACCGGGTGTCTCGTAAACTCCTCTGGATTTCATTCCGACAAGCCTGTTTTCGACCATGTCAACGATACCTACACCGTTGTCTCCGGCAACTTTATTCAAATATTCAAGCATCTTGATAGGTCCGGTGATTTTACCGTCAACACAGACAGGAATACCCTTTTCGAACTCAATCTCAACATAAGTCGGCTTGTCAGGGGCTTTCTCAGGTGATACCATGAGCTTCAATATTTCTTCGTATTTCGGTTCGTTGGCGGGATCCTCAAGGTCCATTCCTTCATGACTCAAGTGCCAGAGGTTCTGATCCATAGAATAATTGTCCTTCTTGGTAACAGGTACGGGAATGCCACGTTCATTAGCATAATCAATCTCTTCATCACGTGATTTGATATCCCATAATCTCCAGGGAGCGATAATCTTGAGCTCAGGTGCAAGCGCCTTGACAGTTAACTCAAAACGCACCTGGTCGTTTCCTTTGCCGGTGCAACCGTGGCATATAGCCGTGCAGCCTTCGCGCAGAGCGATCTCAACCATTCTCTTGGCTATGATGGGGCGTGCAAAAGAAGTTCCGAGCAGGTATTTGTTCTCATAAACTGCATTTGCCTTCAAAGTCGGGTAGATATAGTCCGTAATGAATTCCTCGGCGATGTCTTCAATAAAAACCTTTGTGGCTCCGCATTTAAATGCCTTTGCCTCAAGAAACTCCCTGTCGATTCCAATGCCGACTTCTCCTGCCATTGCATAAACTTCGCAGTTATAATTTTCTAAAAGCCATGGGATGATGATAGAAGTGTCTAGCCCACCTGAATATGCTAAAAGAATTTTCTCTTTTTCTTGATTTTTTTCCAATGTCGTATACCTCCAAATATCTAAAGTTTTATGCGTAAAAGTATATCATCGACAAAACGTGATGTCAAAGATATTCGTGTGTGTTATAATTACAACCTGTTACTTAAAAAAACAGTTTTTCGAAAAATCTATATAAGAAATAAAAAGTAATAAATAAAAAATAAGAAATAAGAAATATAAAAAAGGAAAGTAAAATGGCATATCCGATATTAGACCAAAACATTGGCAGAACTGCGGTTATCAATCACGAAATCAGGATTATTGATGATTCTCTGATTGAAGAACTTAAAAGACATGCTGATTCAAT
>CAZZCN010000028.1:34404-34945 GCA_964652975.1 uncultured Oscillospiraceae bacterium
TCAATCCAGATTTATGAAGTAATCAGATGCATTGACGGGGTTTTGATATTTTTCGACGATCACATGGAGAGCATGGAGAAGTCGGTAGCAGAAATTAACAACACAAATCCTTTCTTTTTCGACAGTAATCAAATCAAAACCGATGCTGAGAAACTCATTTTGTCCGAGGGTATTCAAAACGGAAATATCAAAATCATTATGACCGCTGAGGTTTGCGCAATTTTTGCATCGGCATTCTACTATCCATCTGAAAGCGTTTATGAATCAGGCGTTGCAGTAGGACTTATCGAGTGGGAAAGGCCTAATCCCAACGCGAAGCTTGTAAGTTCTGAATACAAGCTGGCAATGAGCCAAAAACTGCAGTCAGATGGACCTTTTGGCAAGTACTTTGAAACACTTTTAGTTGCAAGAGATGGGCGTGTGACCGAAGGTAGCAGGACAAATGTGTTTTTTGTCGAAGGAAACAAGGTTTTTACCGCACCCAGGTATTCCATTCTTGAGGGGATAACCAGGAAATATGTATTGCAGGCGATTGAAGCCG